>JBBSNI010000207.1:0-9560 GCA_038232695.1 Cytophagales bacterium | reverse complement strand
GACCAACTATTATACGTTTCCTGTGAACCCCGGCAAGCGCAACTACTTGTCGGGTAATTTTTGTGAACTGAGAGGCTCCCACCTCCATGCCGGGCTCGACATTAAGATAGGCGGCGTGGTAGGTACGCCGGTACATGCGGCTGCCGATGGCTACATCAGCCGGGTGAAGATTTCCTGGGGCAGCTATGGCAATGCCTTGTATATACAACACCCTAACGGCACCAGCACGGTATACGCCCACCTGCATGAGTTCAGCAAAGAAATTGAAGAATATGTAAAAGCAGCGCAGTACAAAAACCAGAGCTTCGCTATCGAACTGTTTCCCGAAAAAAATGAGTTGAGCGTGAAGCGCGGTCAGGTCATTGCCAAAGCCGGCAATTCCGGCTCTTCGGGCGGTCCGCACCTGCACTTTGAGATCAGGGACGCTTCGCAGGAGCCGCTGGACCCCTTGCAGTATCGCTTCGAGGAGATCGTAGACCGGGTGCCGCCTTATGTGAGAAAAGTAGCCCTGACTACGCTGGACAAAGATGCCAGGATCAACGGGCAATTCGGCCGCTTTGAGTTTGCCGTGCGCACCAACGGGAACCAGTACGAGGTGACAGAGCCTGTGGAAGTGTACGGCACAGTAGGGCTGGAACTTGCCGCCTACGATAAAGCCGACGGTGTGCCTAATATCTACGGCATCGCCCGGGCGGACATGATGCTCGACGGGCAACGCCACTTTGCCTACAACATGGATAAGTTTGCCTTTCATGAGTCTAAAAACATCCATGTGCATACCAACTATGAAGAAAGATACCGCCAGGACCGAACCTTCTTCAAAATGTACATAGCCGATGGCAATACCCTGCCCGTCTACCAGGCGGCAGAAGACAAAGGCAAGATTACCATCCGCGACAATGATAACCATGAAGCAATCATCAAACTGACAGACAGCTATGGCAACCAAAGCCAGCTACTGCTGAACCTGAAAGGGAAAGAGACGAGCGAAAAGCTGCTGAAAGTGCGCTACTTTAACAAACCGTACCCCGATAAAAATTATCATGTCCTGGGCAGTGTTTTACAGCTTTTTGTGCCTGCGGTGCAAAATCCTGAAAACCTTTACGAAGGCAAAAACGCCAGATTTTATGCCAACCGTATGGCTTATGAAGAAGCGCCCGCCTATGTGGTCAACGATGTAGCCGTCTATCTCTGGGACTTGAACAAAGGCCTGCCGGATTCTATTAATATTGACAAAAAAAGAGAATCGCTGAACATCAAAATGCGGGTGCCTTCCCAACACTCTTTCAGCTTTTACCAGCCGGAAATGGACATTACCTTTTCTAAATCCAGCCTGTTTGATACACTTTATCTGCAAACCTATTATGCAATAGAGGCTGGCAGAGAAATATTTACCATTCACGAAGACAACGTTCCTTTAAGAAAGAGCATCCATGTGAAGCTTAAACCCAAACTGATCCCGGCACCTAAGCACAAAACCGCCGTGTATGCCATAACGCCGGAAGGCAAGTTAGGCTACGAAGGCGGCAGTTGGGAGGGCGATGCTATCTCCTTCAATGCAGGCAGCTTTGGCAACTTTGTATTAGCGGCCGATACGATCTCGCCGGTAGTGACGCCTCTGACCGCCAGTCCCACCAGCCTGAAATTCAAGATTGAAGATGTACTTTCTGGCATCCACAGTTTTAACGTTTACGTCAACGGCCAGTGGGTACTAATGCATTATGACTACAAGCAAAGCGTCATCTGGTCGGAACGGCTAAATACGTCAGTGCCTTTATCGGGCGACGTGAAGTTAGTGGTCAAAGACAATGCGGGCAATGAGACCGTGTTTACGATGAAGATAGGTTGAAAGGTAAAAGGGTTGGAAGCCAGCAGTCCGAAGATGGAAGTTTGTTTCTTCCGTCTTCGGACTTCCTGCTTCCCGCTTTATAACATTTTCTTCATGCTGCGTACGGCATCGGGAACTGCCAGTGCCAGCGAGGCGAAGTTGATGCCTGCCCCTAAGATACAATACAGACAAGCTTTTTTCTGGTTGACGACCATATCTACCAGGTAGTTGGCAGCCCCGGCAGCATTGCCCAGGGCGACACCGCCCAGCAACAGGTCAAACACGGGCTTCCGCCCTGTCTTTTCGCTGCCGCCCGCCGTAGCCAGTACCATAGCCAGCCCATAGACCACTGCACTCAAGGGAGCATCCGGCGCGCCTACCGCATAGGCTTTGGGCGAGGCATTCACGCTGTTGGAATCAAAAATCTTCCCTGGCAGGTCAGGCATACTTTGGATCACACCTGACTGATACATTGAAATGATGCTGAAGTCTATCAAACCGATCGCAGAAAGCAGGACTATTTTTCTTTTTCTGCTCAGTGCAGCAGACTTTTCTTTCCGCAAAGCCTGGCTTATTTTACTTGGGTTCATAGCTTTTGGTTTTAATGGGTTTGGCTATACAATCTGATAATATATCAGCAACACTAACCGGAAAAGTGCAGTAATGTTACCAAATCAGGGCTTGCCAGGTATTTTGATCATGAATCCAAAGCTGATACAGCTAAAAAAGAAATAAATTTATCCTTCTATTGCTGCCGTGCCGATAAATGTTAACTTTGCCCGATATTTTAGTAAAAAGAATAGTCATTTATTATTACAAAATTAATCTTAAGTGGATTTATTTGAGAAATTTACGGTAGATATGGGCCCTTTGGGCAAACATGCCGATGTGGAAGAAGGCTATTTTATGTTTCCGAAGCTGGAGGGTGAGATCGCGCCGCGCATGAAGTTTCGCGGCAAAGAAGTACTCACCTGGAGCCTGAACAACTACCTGGGGCTTGCCAACCATCCTGAAGTAAGAAAAGCGGATAACAAAGCTGCCGAAAAATGGGGGTCAGCGTATCCTATGGGCGCCCGCATGATGTCGGGCAACAGCGACAAACACGACGCCTTGGAGTGCGTTTTGGCCGATTTTGTACAAAAAGAAAGCGCCATGCTGCTCAACTACGGCTACCAGGGCATTTTATCGCTCATTGATGCGATGGTAGACCGCAAAGATGTGATCGTGTATGATGCCGAATCTCATGCCTGTATCGTAGATGGGGTGCGGCTGCATATGGGCAAACGCATTGTTTACCCTCACAACGACGTGAGCAAGCTGGAAGAACAATTAGGCCGCGCTACCCGCCTTGCCAATGAAAGCGGTGGCGGTGTGCTGGTCATTACCGAAGGTGTCTTTGGTATGTCCGGCAATATGGGCGCTTTGAAAGAAATCATTGCCCTGAAAAAACAATATGACTTCCGGCTGCTGGTAGACGATGCGCATGGCTTCGGCACCATGGGCGCTTCGGGTGCCGGTGCCGGCGAAGCGCAGGGCGTACAGGATGGCATAGACCTCTACTTCTCTACCTTTGCCAAGTCTATGGCCAGCATTGGCGCTTTTGTGGCTGGCGAAGAACGCGCGATACAGTTTCTGCGATACAATACCCGCTCACAGATCTTTGCCAAGTCACTGCCCATGATTTTTGTAGAAGGCGCGCTCAAAAGGCTGGAAATGCTCAAGACAATGCCTGAACTACGGGAGAAGCTATGGACGGTCGTCAACGCTTTACAGTCGGGACTGCGGGAAAAGGGGTTTAATATAGGCACCACCACCTCACCTGTGACGCCCGTCATCCTGAACGGCGGCGTAGGCGAAGCGGCGGCCCTGGCGTATGACCTGCGGGAGAATTTTAACATCTTCTGCTCGGTAGTGATCTACCCGGTAGTGCCTAAAGATATTATCATGCTGCGTATCATTCCAACGGCTTCTCATACGCTGGCAGATGTCAGGGAAACCATCACGGCTTTTGAAGCTATCAAGGAAAAACTGGAGGCTGGCATCTACAAAAAGGGTCAATTAGCGGCTGCATTTCAATAAAATAAGGCATTTTTTAGGTTATTCTATTGATTCTATCGCTTATTAGCCTATATTGCCATCAAAACAACATTTTTTATATCATACAACTAAACTTAGCTATGAAAAGATTTGATGAACTCAGAGATCTGGTCATGTCACTGGAAGGTGATTTTGAAAAATTTTATGACAAGAAAAATCAAGCAGCCGGCACCCGCGTCAGAAAAGGGATGCAGGAATTGAAAAACCTATCCCAGGAAATCAGGATAGAGGTGCAGGATATGAAAAACACAGCATAACCTGTCGCGATGTTATTAAAAAGGCAATGTTTGATTGCCTTTTTTGTTTTTATACTTTTTCCCTGACGGAAACGATTTTTACATAGTGCAGCATCATGTCGCACATCTCTTCCAGGGAAGTCGCTTTCACCATCAGTTCATAAAAAGCCCGGTGGGCTTCCTGGTCTCTTCCTACCCGGCATTTGCTCCGGCTCAGGCACAGGATCTTGTCCAGCACTTCATCAGACTCTACGTCCAGGTGCATCAGGTAGTCAAAGTCATTGTTGATAAAATCAATGACGTGTTCTGTGTTGAATTTGCCCCATAGCGAGATGTCTTTGCTGGTAAATTGCAGGTAGCCAAAGATCTTGTTGCGCGCCCTCCGCTTGTCATAACATAACACCTGAACCTCTTTATGGTCTGCAATAAGCCGGTCGATGAAGCCATCTACCGTATGCTGCTTTTCGTGGTCATGGAGCGTAACGAGTACCCCGATGCGAAAAGCACTGTCGTAGTTGACCGTTTGCCTTTTCACCTGGCTCTTTTTGAGCAGGGCAGGCAACTGGAAGCGAATGATCAATTTTTTTATAGATGTCATAATACTATTTTTAAGATGTTGCCAGCATATCCATAAATTCCTGCTCGGAAATGATCTTCACCCCCAGCTTGGTTGCTTTCTGGCGTTTGGCAGGACCCATCTTCTCTCCTGCCAGCAGATAATCCAGTTTGGCAGATACCGCCGAGATCACCTGTCCACCATTTGTAATGATCTTTTCTTTCAGCGCTTCCCGGCTAAAGTTTTCAAATACGCCCGATACGACAAAAGATTTTCCTTGCAGCGCGTTGCTTTCCTGTGTTTTCTCCTGGTCGGCAACAGCCAATTGTACGCCTGCCTCGCGTAGCTGCGCGATCATCTTTTGGTTGACTTCGTCCTGGAAGAAGTGCCGGATGCTGTGGGCGATACGGTCTCCTATTTCAGGCACCTCCACCAGTTCCTCGTAAGAAGCCTCCGTGATACGGTCTATGGTATGGAAATGCCTGGCCAGCTTCTCAGCGACCGTTTTGCCTACATGGCGGATGCCCAGTGCAAACAAAACGTTTTCAAAAGGAATCTGTTTGGAGGCTTCTATCCCCTGGAGCAGGTTTTGGGTAGATAAATCTTTAAAACCTTCCAGCGCAAACACATCTTCATAGCGTAGCTGGTACAGGTCGGCAGAGTTGTGTACCAGTCCTTTTTCGTAGAGCAGGGCGACCGTTTCTTTGCCCATGCTATCAATGTTCATCGCTTTGCGCTGGATGAAATGCTCCAGCCGCCCTTTGATCTGCGGTGGGCAGCCCGTTGTGTTCGGGCAAAAATGTTGCGCTTCATCTTCCTCCCGGACCAGCCGCGTGCCGCAGTCAGGGCAATGCGTTATATAAGTAACCGGCTGGCTATGGGCCGGGCGTTTGTTCAGGTCTACAGCGGTTACTTTCGGGATGATCTCGCCACCTTTTTCTACCAATACAGTATCGCCCAGGCGCAAATCCAGGCGGACAATCTCATTGGCATTGTGCAGGGAAGCCCGTTTGACAACCGTGCCTGCCAGCGATACAGGCTTCAGACAGGCTACCGGCGTAATGGCACCGGTACGGCCTACCTGGTAGCTGATGCTTTCCAGAACGGTCGCGGCGCTCATCGCTTTGTATTTGTAGGCAATCGCCCAGCGCGGACTTTTGGCTGTGTTGC
The DNA here is from genome assembly GCA_038232695.1 of Cytophagales bacterium. GTDB lineage: Bacteria > Bacteroidota > Bacteroidia > Cytophagales > Cyclobacteriaceae > JAJNNC01. The sequence continues at coordinate 3,673 of JBBSNI010000207.1, read as the reverse complement.
CCAGGATGCGCTGCTGCTGTTGGTCGTTGACCTTTACGACGATGCCGTCGGTGTCCAGCGGCAGGGTCAGGCGGCGGGTTTCCCAATCCTGTATATAAGCAAACACTTTTTGAATATCGCTGCATTTGCGGTAGGTTGGCGATACGTTGAACCCCCACTGCTCCAGGTAGTGGATGGCCTCTTCGTGCGTTTGTGCCGGCAGTTCTTCTCCTGCCAATGCATAGACGTAGCAGTCCAGCTTGCGCCGGGCCACGATAGCAGAGTCCTGCATCTTGAGGGTACCCGAAGTAGCGTTGCGCGGATTGGCCAGCAGCGGCTCGCCAGCTTCTTCTCTCAGAATATTGATTTCTTCAAACACGGGACGGGGCATGAATACTTCGCCGCGCACCTCAAACCTGCCGGGAAGGTTTGATCCTTTGGCACGTAAAGGCAGGCTGCGGATGGTGCGGGCGTTGTGAGTAATATCATCGCCGCGGACGCCGTCGCCCCGGGTGACTGCCCGGGTGAGCAGTCCGTTTTCGTAGAGCAGGCTGATGGCTACGCCGTCGAATTTGAGTTCGCAGCAGTATATGTAAGGATTGTCATTCAACGCTTTGGCAACCCTTTGGTCAAACTCTAGCAGTTCTTCTTCGGAGTAGGTATTGCTCAGCGAAAGCATTGGCTGGTCGTGGTATACCGTCGGGAATGCTTTGGTGATGGTGCCGCCGACACGCAAGGTGGGCGAATCGTGGGAGCGCAAGGCAGGAAAAGCTTCCTCCAAGCCGATCAGTTCGCTCAACAGTTGGTCAAAGGCATAGTCAGAGATTTCAGAGATGCTTTCCTGGTAATACTGATGGTTGTAATGGTTGATCTTATCGGTAAGCTCTTTGATCCTGAGCCTGGCTTCCTCCTCTGTGATAATGTTTTGCTTGATCACCGGTTTACTTTGTTTAATGGCATATAAAAAGTAAAAATACAGCTATTTATGATTTGGCAAAGTGTGATTTGAAACTTTCTACATCTTTCACATTGCCTATGATGATCATGGTATCTCCCTGGGATAGCCTCAGATCGCCTGGCGGATTAAAAGCAAAACCTGTAAGCTTGTTTTTGAATCCGATAACCGTGACCCCGGATCGCTTGCGGATATTCAGTTCACGGATCGTTTTGCCTTTGTACTCATCTTTAAATTCTTCGTAGGTAAAGTCTTCCAATCGCAGATGCTCGCTGCTCACGCCTGTCAGCAGGTTGAGAAACTCAATAACGTCCGGCTTGGTAATAAGCTGCGCCATATGAATGCCGCCGATAGCGTCGGGCATGACCACCTTGTCGGCGCCCGCCCGGTACAGCTTCGTTTCTGAACTCTCGTCCGACACCCGGGCAATGATGTAGACCTTGGGGTTAAGCTGACGGGCGGTGAGGGTGATAAAAACATTATCAGCATCGCGCGGCAGGGTAGTGATCAGCGCTTCGGCACGCTCGATACCGGCTGCCAGCAAGGTATCGTCGGTCGTTGCATCGCCGATGAGGTACTGGAAACGGGCATCGCCGGGAAATTCTTCTACCAGGTCGGCATCCTGTTCTACCAGCACAAAAGCCCGGTTGCCTTTGAGCAGTTCGCTACAGGTTCGGACGCCGTTGCGGCCGTAACCGCACACAATAATATGGTTGTTCATTCGCTGCACACGCTTGCTGGTGAGGTAGGTGTTAAATAGCTGCCGGAATTCGCCCTCTACGATGTAGGTGGTAAAAATGCTCAGAGCGTAAGCGAAGATACCAAGATTAAACAAAATGTAAAACACGGTGAAGATACGCCCGTTGGTAGAAAGCGGTTTTACCTCCGAAAAGCCGACGGTAGAAAGCGTAATAACGGTCATGTACAGGGCTTCCAGCGGCGAATAACCTTCCAGGTAAATAAACCCGGCTTGTCCAAAAATAACGCTGATAGTGAGCAGGATCAGTCCGAAAGCAAGTTTACTGAGTTTGAGTTGTTGCCAGACACGAAAAAAATCAGGGATGCGCAGCTTCATGTAAGGGTTTAGCAGAAATTTGTTTGCCGACTAAGCCACGCGAAGTTACAACATCTCTACCGTTATTTGCTGAAAATCTTTCCACGGTATGATCCCTACTTCTCCAGCGCAGCCTGAGGCGTCTTATCATAAAAGGCTGTAATGGCTTCGGTAAGTTTAGCAGTTTCTATCAAAAATCCATCATGCCCGTAGTCAGAATCCAGGACGCTGAGGGTCGCTTTCGGCACATGGTGCGCCAGAAATTCCTGCTCGATTAGCGGAAACAACAGATCGGTTTTCATTCCCACAAAAAGACAACGGGCTTTGACAGCCTGAATCGCCCTGACAATGCCGCCACGGTCACGGCCGACATGGTGGGAGTCCATCGCTTTGGAGAGCGTCCAATAACTAAAAGCATTGAACCGCCGCGCCAGCTTTTCTCCCTGGTACTGCTGGTAAGAGGAAGCGCGGTAGTGGTCGGTGGGGGCGTCGGCGTCTTCGCTTTGTGTCTTCTCGTACGTGCGGTAGTGGCGGTAAGAGAGCAAGGCGATGGCGCGGGCGGTTTTCATACCGTTCAGTCCGGCGTCCGGGTGGTTATGTTGCCAGGTAGCATCCTGCTCAATGGCCATGCGCTGCGTTTCGTTAAAGGCAATGCCCCAGGGCGAATGCTGCGCATTGGAAGCGATCTGTATGAGGTTTGTTACGCAATCAGGGTGCATAATGCTCCACTCCAGGGCGTGCTGCCCACCCATAGAACCGCCAATAAGTGTATCAATCCGGGCAATGCATAAGTGCTGCCGCAACAAGTCAAAACTGCGCAACATATCGCGGTTGGTCAACACCGGAAAATCGTGATAAAAAGGCTGCCGCGTCAACGGATTGACAGACAGTGGACCGGTAGAGCCATAGCAGGAGCCAAGCATGTTGGCACAGATAATAAAATACTGCTCAGGATCATACAACATTCCTTTACCAAACAAGCCCGGCCACCAGTCCAGGACGTTGGCGTTACCCGTCAGGGCATGGCACACCCATACCACATTGGTCTTGTCCCGGTTCATGCTGCCGAAGGTGGTAAACCGAAGCTGGAAGCCGGGCAGCGAGCCGCCCAGTTCCAGTTCAAAAGATGGTTGGTATTGAAAATCCTCTGTATGCAACATGTTTTTTACACCAGTACGGCATCGGATACCTGCTCAAATGCCTGCTCCAAGTCGGCTTTGATGTCGTCGATGTGTTCAATGCCTGCTGATATTCTCAACTGCGTAGGGTCTACGCCGGAGTGCTGTTGCTCCTCCTCGCTGAGTTGCGAGTGCGTAGTAGAAGCCGGGTGGATGATCAGCGTCTTGGCGTCGCCCACATTGGCCAGGTGGCTGAGCAGTTTGAGGCTGTTGACAAACTTTTTGGCTTTTTCCAGGTCGCCTTTCAGCGTAAAGGTAAGTACCCCGCCAAAACCCCGCTTCAGATATTTCTTCGCCAGATCGTGGTATTGGCTGGAAGATAGGCCCGGGTAGTTGACGCTTTCTACCTCTTCGCGCTGCTCCAGCCATTGCGCCAGCACCAGCGCATTCTCTACGGTTCTTTCTACCCGCAGCGAGAGTGTTTCTAACCCCTGTAACATGAGGAAAGAATTAAACGGACTCAAAGCCGGACCAAAATCGCGCAGCCCTTCTACCCGGGCGCGGATG
>JBBSNI010000206.1:0-9593 GCA_038232695.1 Cytophagales bacterium | reverse complement strand
CGAGCTTCTTCCGTGCCTTTGCCTACCGGAATTTGGTGTATCTGTATGGCGGCGTTCCTTTGTTGCTGGAAGAAATAACCTCACCCAAAACGGATTTCACGCGGGCCAGCCGGGAAGACGTGCTGGCGCAAATCATAGAAGATGCTAGCGTAGCCGCCAATAACCTGCCCGGCATCGCAGACGTAGCCGACGGACGCTTATCCAAGCTGGTGGCGCAGCATCTGTTGGCAGAAACATATATTGCTCAACAACAATGGGATCAAGCCATCACCGCCGCTACCATCGTCATTGACGACCCCAACACTGCACTGATGACCGAGCGCTTCGGCTCCCGTGCCGGTGAACCGGGCGATGTCTACTACGACCTGTTTCGGAAAGGCAACCAGAACCGCTCCGGCGGCAACACCGAATCGCTCTGGGTAGCACAGATGGAAACCGATGTGCCTGGCGGCTATCTGTCGTCTACCAGCATTACCGGAAACCCTTTGGAGCGGATACATGCACCGGCCAGTTGGACACTGCAAGACCCTGACGGTCAACCTGCTGTCTTAGGCTGGCGCTCCAACCTGAACTCCGGCGGGCGGGGCGTATCCTTTATGCGGCCGACCGTATTTTTTGAAAATACACTGTGGACGTCTGATTTTGACAAGGACATCCGCAACTCACCCATTAACTATATACGGGATTTTTATTACGACGACCCTGCCTCCGCCTGGTTTGATTCCAGTGCCGTCAAGTATCCCGGACCCAATTTGCTGGCACAAAGCTGGCGATGGTACCCCTGGCTGTCCAAAGTAACTACGCCCGGCCAGCATCCTGATGCCTTGTACGCTAACCGTGAATTAGGGTTACTCACCGCCGGAGGTGGTTCCACTTACACCGATCAGTATTACCTCCGGCTGGCCGAAACGTATCTGCTGCGGGCAGAAGCCTACCTGGGTAAAGGAGATGTGGCCAGTGCAGCGGCGGATATTAACATGGTACGTAACAGGGCTAAGGCCACGCCGGTCACTCCTGGTGAAGTCACGATTGATTACATTTTGGACGAACGGGCGCGTGAGCTAAGCCTGGAAGAAGACCGGCGGATCACGCTATCCCGCCTGGGCAAGCTCGTGGAGCGCGTGCGCTTGTATAATGCTCACAATGGCGACGAAATTCAGGATTACCACCAGCTTTGGCCGATACCCGCCAGCGAGATTGAGGCGAATATCAATGCCAATTTGGAGCAGAATACAGGTTATTAATGCTACTTTGTCATATGATTTTATACCATAACCATCCTCAACACCTTGTCTGCATCCTTGGAGTTTTTATCCTGCTTTTCCCCGGAAGTCATTCCCTGAAAGCACAGCAAAATAAGCAACCTAAAGCAGAGGTTCCCTATCGCAACATGGGTAAAATAACACCCAAACACGCCCGCGATATTCAAGCTTCGCCCTGGAGCGTAGGTGGCGAAACGCTGGACCGTGACTTTGCCGACTACGACGAGTACAAAGAATACCTGGGACCTTTAGGGGTGAAAATGATCCGCCTGCAAACCGGCTGGGCCAAGACAGAAAAACAAAAAGGAAAATATGATTTCACCTGGCTGGATGCTATCGTCAATGATGCTGTGAGCCAGGGCGTCAAGCCGTGGTTGCAACTTTCTTATGGAAATACGATTTACGAAGGCGGCGGCGACGTAGGCTTGGGGGATGGTATTCCCACTTCCAGGGAAGCGCTGCAAGCCTGGGATCGTTGGGTGAAAGCTTCTGTGGAACGATATAAGGACCGTACCGATGTCTGGGAGATATGGAACGAACCGGACCTGGAAAGGGCAGGCGTTGAGCCGGAAGCATACGCCGATCTTTATATCCGCACCGCCGAGATCATCAAAAGAATTCAGCCGGAGTCGCATTTGTATGCTTTGGCGTTTGCACATATCGGTGACACGCTGTACCTGGACAAATTTCTGCGCCGCTTACAAAATAAAGGCAAACTTAAGCTGCTCGACGAAATCACACACCACGGCTATGATGCCCGTCCCGAAGATTCTTATCCCAAAGTAGAAAAGCTGAAAGAAATAGCCGCCCGCTATTCCGACAAGGTTACTTTCCGGCAGGGTGAGCAGGGCGCTCCTTCTACCAACATCCCCCGCTTTGCCCTGAATAACTATCCCTGGACGGAAGTTTCTCAGACCAAATGGATGCTGCGCCGTATGTTGGGCGACATCGGGCATGGCTTTCCTTCCCTGGTCTTTACCATGGCCGACCTGCGGTATATTTTAGGCGAAGACAGACAAGATACCGTGCTGAATACCAAAGGACTGCTGGCTACCGACCGTAACCTCAACGTACTCTATGCCAAACCATCCTACTATGCCGTACAGCACCTGGCCTCGGTGATTGACCAGCCGGTGGAAGTGATACAGGATTTTAAGTTGACGTCTAAGTCCGAACGTGAAATAACGGCGTATGCCTTCCAAAAAGAAGACAATCAAAAAGTAGTAGCCCTATGGTTCTCCGGTGAGCGTCCTGACAATGCGCTAAAGACAAGCAAGGTAAATGTTACACTTCACGGTGTATCTTTTGAAAAGCCGGTGTATATAGACTTGCTTTCAGGCAACATCTATGAAATTCCTGAAAAGAGTTGGCAAAACAACAAAGGAAGCATTCAGATCAGCGGTCTTCCCCTGCTGGATCTGCCGGTACTGATCACGGAGCAATCAACCGGAGGTCTGTGAGACACAGACCTCGGGTGGGGATATAGTAGTCGGTCAAATAATTTACTTAAACAAATGAAAGAATTTACTACAGAAGAAAATGCTGCATTTTTTTAAAAATGGTTTTCCACTTATACTGATCACTATTGTCTTTTTTTTGGCTAACCAACCAGTATATGCCCAGGCTGACAGCCGTATTTTTGATGCCAAAAACTTTGGGGCGAAAGCGGATGGTTTGACCCTTGATACCAAGGCTATCCAGCAGGCTGTTGATAGTTGCCATCACGCCGGTGGGGGAAAGGTGTATCTGGCAGGTGGCACATTTGTATCAGGTACGCTTTATTTGAAAAGCCATGTGACCCTGTATATCGAGGCGGGTGCCGTGTTGCGGGGAAGTGATCATCTGGAAGATTTTCCTAGCATTCCCTCGAAGTATCCGTCTTACACAGGAAGCCTGGAAACCAACAAAATGCTCATCTATGCCGAAGACACGAAAAACATAAGCATCTGCGGCAGGGGTACCCTTGATGGAAATGGGAACCACTGGGTGGATGCGCCTTATGGCTCGCCATCGTTTAGCAAACGCCCCCGAATCATCCATTTGCGGGCTTGCGAAAATGTGGTGGTGCGTGATGTGACTTTATATAACTCGGCTTCCTGGGTGCAGTCTTATCAGTCGTGCAAGAATTTGCTCATCGATGGGATTACCGTTGACAGCCGTGAGAATAAGGACATTGAGAAAGGAAGATATGCCGATGTTCCCGGGCGAAATACCGATGGCCTTGACCTGGTTGATTGTGAACAGGTACGCATATCCAACTGCTTGATCAACAGTGGAGATGATGCCATATGCCTGAAAAGCTTATCGCCCCGTGAAGCCTGCCGTGATATTACCATCACCAATTGTGTCGTGTCATCCAATGCTTCCGGGATAAAAATTGGTACGGAAACCAGTGGCAGAATAGAAGACATCACCATCCAAAACTGTGTGGTTTATGATACCCGTGTGGATGCTATCAGCGTGATGAGTGTGGATGGGGCCAGGATTGAACGCATCAATATCTCCAACATAAGCTGCCGGAATATCAAAGGATCAGCCATTTTCCTGAGATTGGGTAACCGCAACCGCACTTACCGGGATAAGGCAGAAATCAATACCCCACACCTCAAAGACGTGATCATCGAGAACATTCAGGGTACCAGGATTTCCCCTAACAACGGAAATATAATCGCGGGCATAGAAGATATGCCTATAGAAAATATACTGCTTAAAAATATTAACCTGGCATTTGAAGGGGGCGGAAAAGCAGAGGAATCCTACCAGGAAATCCCTGAAAATGAGCAAAAATATCCGAACGGACTTATTTTTGGTGATTTGCCTGCTTATGGGTTTTACATCCGTCACGTAAAGAACATCACCCTCGATAACATTCAGCTAAGGTTCCTCCAAGAAGACGGGCGTCCCGCGTTGATCTGCGATGATGTTGAACAGTTAGCAATTAAAGACCTCAAAGCACAGGCAAGCTTACAAACCCCGGAACTCATCCGATGGGTCAATGTAAAAGATGGCGTGATTTCCGAAAGCCGATCGCTTTCACCGGTACCGGTTTTTCTATCGGTTTATGGCGAAAAATCAGAGGACATTGTCATGCGCAACAACCTGTTGGAAAATGCCAAACAAAAAGTTGCCCTGGAAAAAGAATCAATGAAAAAGATCATCAAATGAAACTACCCACCTCAAATCTGGCGCGCGTTTGCAACGCGTGCCCTACCTACAAACTACCTGTCTTCCTCATGCTGTTTGCCACCTTTCTGTCCGGAAGCTGCCAATCAACCTCAGAACCTGGCTACACTCTAATTTCTTCCCGGCCTGTTGCCGATGTCTGGCTGGCTCCGGAAGAACCAGCTTATGTCCGGCTGGCGGTGGAAGACCTGATCGGTGATGTGCAGAAAATCACAGGGAAGAAATTGCAAGTGGTAGAAAACATAGACCATTGCCAAAATTGCCTGATCATCGGAAGCCTGGACAATGCCCGTGCGAAAGCAACCCTGGAAACATTAGTAGGACAACAGGATGCCCGCACCTTGAACGGACGATGGGAGGCGTACCGGGTGAAAAACCAGGGCCAACAGTTGGTCATTGCCGGAAGCAGTCCCCGGGGTACCATGTTTGGCATCTATCATTTTATAGAAAAATATCTGGGCGTCGATCCCACCTGCTATTGGAGCGGGCTGGAACCAAAGCAACAAAGCAGGCTTGCCTGGGACGGCATCAGCATCACACAAGATGAACCGACCTTTCGCTTTCGCGGCGGCTTTATCAACGACGAAGACCTGCTCACCGAATGGAAAAACGGCGGCGGTCAACGTAACATTGACTATCGCTACTATGGGCAGGTCGTTCATCCTGAAGTGATCCAGCGAGTGTTTGAGACCCTGCTGCGCCTGCGCCTGAATCTGGTTATCCCGGCCAGCTTTGTAGACATCCGCAACCCGGCAGAAGAACGGCTCATACAAGAAGCAGCCAAAAGGGGCTTGTTCGTATCCATGCACCACGTAGAACCGATGGGTGTGAGCGCCTTTGGCTACCAGAACTATTGGAAAGAAAAAGGCGAGAACCCCTTGTTTTCTTTCTACAGCGAGCCCGAAAAGCTGAAAGAGGTGTGGCGGGCGTATGCCGAAAAGTGGGCCAAGTACCCCAACGTGATCTGGCAGATTGGCCTGCGGGGCATTGCCGACCGCCCCATGTGGATGGCCGACCCCGGCGTGCCCCAGTCGGATGCCGAGCGGGGCAGGATCATTTCGGAAGCCATGCAGGCACAATATGAGATCATCAAAGAAGTGACACACGACAACAACCCGCGCATGACCACCACCTTATGGGCGGAAGGAGCCGGGCTCAACCAGGGTGGACACCTGCAATTCCCGGAAGGCACCATCGTCGTATTTGCCGATAACAGTCCGGGCTGGAAATGGCAGCAGGATTTTTATGAAACCGAAAGGGAATCGAGCCGGAAGTACGGGATTTATTACCACCACCAACTCTGGGGTTCGGGACCGCATCTGGTGCAGGCCGTTCCCCCTCAGAAAACCTACGAGATGTTTAGCGAAGCCGTAGCGCACCAGGCCTCTGATTACGCCATCATGAATATCTCCAATGTCCGGGAATTTGTCCTGGGTCTGACAGCCTCTGCTGACATGCTCTACGATATGGATACCTTTCAGCCGGATGATTTTTTGCAAAGCTGGTTTCAAAACCGATTTGGCGAAGCGGCTGAAGAGGTACGCACGGTTTATCAACGCTTTTTTGACAGCTACCAACTCCATGAAAAGACCGGCACGCCTCTCCTGCTGGACGGACAAACCCGCTCTTATGGACTTAAAGTATTAGACCGTCTGAAAATGCAGCTTACCGAGCCGGCGCAGTACCGTAAGATGTTAGCCAAAGAACAGAAATCGGAACAGACCGTAGAACAGTCCTGGGGCAGCCGCTACCTGTCCGATATGCATCCTGCCAGCGGCATGGACCCGGACGAAGTTTTGCCTCACTTGTCAGCGCAAATTCAACACCTGGAAAGCGTAGGGGAGCGAATAGAATCGGTAGAGAAACAGCTTGCCGGCGATACCTTACAATTTTTCCGCACAAACCTCATCGCCCAACATCAGATGCTCTTAGGACTGAACCGTTGGCTGGAAGCCGTGATATTAGCCCGCTTTGCGATGGACGAAGGAAACAAACAAGCTGCCGGTGCGCACCTGCACCGGGCCAAGCAGTACCTGCAAGCCGTAGAGGAAGCAAAAACAATGGCCTCACAAGGGGATTGGCAACACTGGTACCGGGGCGACCGCAAAATGAATATAGGGGAGATGCAAGAACGAACAGATACCGTACTTCAGATTTTATCAGAATAAATGGGTTACCGTACCGGCGAGTGCTGCCTTAAATTGTCGCTGATCTGAGCCGTTGCCGACTGTAGTGCTTTGATAATTTTTTCCCGGTGTTCTGGGGTAAAGCGAAGCTCCGGCAGGAAAACACCCAGGGCAGCGACCACCTGCTCTTGTTGACGGAGCGGAGCGCCCAGCCCTACGATGTGGCGGTTGGTAGGGTCAATGGCAAGGCCTGCTTCGCGGATTTGCGCCAAAGCCTCCAGCAGCTTGCCTTCGGTGCTAACACCGGGCCAGGTATCTTCGGCAGGCAGTCCGTAGGTGCGGATAAACCGCATCTGCTCGGCTTCCGGCTGGTAGGCCAGCAGCAGGCGTCCGGTCGCCGAGTCATACACGGGGCGGTCTATCTTGCCGCGTGCCTGTATGTCGTGGTCGCATTCTACGGAGTGCAGGGTGATGCGGCGGTTGTCCAGCAGTATGGCCAGCAGCGAGGTTTCGTTGATCGCCCGGGTGAGTTGCTCCATCGGCGCTTCGGCAGCCAGGATCAGGTCGCGGCGGTAGGCGTTGTTGCGCGTGAGATGGTAAGACATAGCACCCAGGCGGTAGCCCTTTTTGTGGCCGACCTGCTCTATGTAACGCCGCGTGACCAGCGTCTTGAGAATATTGGCACAAGTGCCGTAGTTGAGTTGCTGCTGGTCGGCAATCTCCGTGAGAGAATATACCCGGTTGGGCTGCTGTGCGACAAACTCTAAGATGTTGAATGCCCGGTGAAGAACTTGAATCATCCTGCAAAGATAAGCGATAAAACGCTTAACAGGGGGAAGTTGGGTGTTTATCGAGTGAAGTGAATTGCCTGGCGCGCGTTCAATGTCATTAAGTTGAGGAATTCATGATCCTTTATTCGCTCTTTTTTTGCCGCTATTGCTCCTTCGGATCGGGCGCCGATGCGTTTGCAATCCGAAGGCATTTACTATGAGGATCGGGCGCCGACGCGTTTGTAATCCGACATCATCATACGCCGTCTTAAAGGACAAGTTCGGGATTACAAATCCCGAACAGCAGTGACGGGACATTGAGCGCGCGTTACACCGTGCCACGGAGGCTGCGTTAAACGCGCGCCAGGTTTGAGGTATTATAAACTGTTTTTATGCAAATATGACGACTATTCAAACTTTAGACTACACGGCTATTGCGATTTACATGCTGTTCATGGCAGGGATCGGCGTGTTCTTTGGATGGTATGTCAAAGACATTGGGCAATACTTCAAAGGGGGCGGCGCCATTCCCTGGTTTGCAGGCGGCATCAGCAACTTTATGTCTATGTTCAGCACCTTCGTGTTTGTAGCCCATGCCGGCATTGCCTACGAATACGGACTGGTGGCGCTGCTGATCATCTGGTCGTCGGTGCCGCCTATGCTCATCGCGGCTGCCTATTTAGCTAAACGCTGGCGAAGGGCGGGCATCTCTTCGCCGGTAGAGTTTCTGGAAACCCGCTTCAATGCCCCGGTACGGCAGGTCTTCTCCTGGGGTGGCGTGTTGTTCCGCTTGCTCGATAATATGATCCGGCTCTACGCGATTGGGCTTTTTATTGCGGCGGCTACGCCCCTGAGCTTAGACTTCGCTATCATTGCCGCCGGAGTCATCGTGGTCGTCTATACGGTGACGGGTGGGCTTTGGGCGGTGATCATCACCGACGTGGTGCAGTTTGTAGTCCTCATTTGTGCTACCCTGATCCTGATCCCCCTGACATTCAAAGCTGCCGGTGGTTTGAACAATCTGATCAATACCGTTCCCGATCATTTTACCTTGTTCAACGGACCCAAAGGGGGCTTCCTGTACCTGCTGGGGTATTACGTGATGATCGCCATCAAATTTAACGGCAACTGGGCGTTTGTCCAGCGTTTTTATAGTGTAAAAAATGAAGCCGCCGGCCGCAAGATGGGCATCGCCAGCGCGGTGCTTTTTCTGATATTCCCGCTGCTGTTCCTGCTGCCCCCGATCGCTGCGCGGGTGATACTGCCGGCACTGGACAACCCGGAGATGGCGTATGTGGGCGTAGCTTTGGCAGTGCTGCCTTCCGGCATCATGGGCTTGCTCATCGCCGCTATGTTTGCCGCCACCATGTCGTCGCTGGACTCGGAATACAACGTGGTAGCTAATGTAGTGACCTATGATATATACAAAAGAAAGATCAACCCCCAGGCTTCCGATCAGGAACTGATGCTGGTCGCCCGCCTCATCACCCTGCTGGTAGGAAGTTTAGTGATCGGGGGCGCTTTTTTCATAGGCGTATTTGGCGGCGCCTTTGAAGCCAACAAACTGCTGACGGGCTTGTTTGCTATTCCGCTGGTCATTCCGGTCGTGATGGGCATTTTGTTCCGGCGTCCTAAAGCCTGGGGCGCAGTGGGTAGCCTGATCGCTGGTGTATTTACGGGACTGGTGCTCAACTACCTGCCTGCGTTTTCCTGGGAAATATCCACACTCACGGCTATTGTCGTTTGTCTGCTGGTATTTTTCCTGTCGGGCTATATAGGCAGGCGGGAGCCTGAGAAAGAACGTGTGGTAGACCAGTTTTTCAAACAACTGCACACGCCGGTTCCCCTGGCAGAACAACCGGTGATAGAACCAAAGTTTTATCAATCCATCCGCCTGTTATTTTCTGTGGCACTGGTCTGCACAGGCGTCTTGTTCATAGCCATGAGCCTGCCTTCTGTGCATATGCTCAGCGGGCAGTTGAGTTGTGCAGTAGGCGTTGTTTGTTGTTTGCTGAGCCTAACTTTTTTCCTGGTTTCCCGGCAACAAAAGAAGTTGGATAAGTTACCTGAATACGAGAAAGAAGTAATATAAAGAATGAATACTATGAAACATAGGCTGTTCAATCCATATTCCTATTTACGTGACGTTTTTGGGGACTTAAATAAAAAGTGTGCTCGCAATCCAGTAGTTTTGAGTTGCGAAACATACAAACCTCCGAATGCGAGCACGCCTCAAAGTTAAGCTATCCAAT
>JBBSNI010000205.1:0-9602 GCA_038232695.1 Cytophagales bacterium | reverse complement strand
TAGCCAAAGATTTCTTGAATGACTGTAATATTGTCTTTGACCAAGTTCTGGGTAAATGGAATTATGTTGTTAAACCTCAAACCTGAAATTAGACATTTATTCCTTCTCTTTTACTAAGGGCAACAGAAACCCTGTCTGCGTCAAAAGAGCAGGAAGGAACAAAGGCAATACCGCCTGTCAGGAGGGCGATCTGTTGTAGCGCCGAACGTCTGTCCATGGTTTTATTTTTTTGCCTGTAAGTATACTACATTCGTCTTACAATTGAAAAGGCTTCAGCCCCACCATTCAAAAACTGCGAAGTCTGACGCCTGGCTTCTTTGCAGATGCGTAAAGATAAGCCAGGTAAGGTTCAACAAGATTTTGCAGTATATCATTCGTTTTTTAAAACTTATTTTACGCCGCTATTGGCATCGTATGAAAAGCTGCCAGGCAAAACCCTATACTTGGTTTCGAATGGATACGCGGGAAGTGACCAGAATCTTTGCCGTAGAGGATGATCCTCTCTACTGCAAATTGTTGACATATATATTTAACCTGAATCCTGATTTTGAATATACTATTTTCAAAACAGGGAAAGAATGCCTGGATGCCTTGCATCTCAAACCCGCCATTATTACCCTGGACTATTCGCTGCCTGATATGTCGGGAGAGGAAATCCTAAGAAGCATCAAAGCGTTTGACCCCCAGATCATGGTCATCATTGTTTCTGCACAGGAAGAGGTAGATACGGCCGTACAACTGCTCAGGCTGGGTGCTTTTGATTATATCTCCAAAGACAAGGAAGCAAGAAACCGACTGCTCAGCAGCCTTGATCATGCCCGCAAGAATATGGCCCTCATCCGGGAGATCAACTATCTCAAACAGGAAGTCACCCGGAAATACCAGTTTGGTCAAAGCATCATTGGCAACAGTCCTGCTATGCAACGAGTGTATACACTGATAGAAAAAGCCGCCAGGACTAACATTACGGTCTCCGTGACGGGTGAAACAGGTACGGGGAAGGAAGTAGTCGACAAAGCGATCCATTACCATTCTGAAAGAAAAAACAGTCCTTTTGTGGCTGTGAACGTGACTGCTATTCCCAGGGAACTGATTGAGAGCGAACTGTTCGGTTATGAGAAAGGCGCTTTTACAGGTGCGGTCGCTCAAAGGATCGGAAAGTTTGAGGAGGCCCGCGACGGCACTATCTTTCTGGACGAGATCGGCGAGATGGAGCTCAGCCTGCAGGCTAAGTTGCTGCGGGTATTGCAGGAACGCGAACTGAACCGCGTCGGGGGCAACACGCCTGTCAAACTGCATATGCGCATCATTGTGGCAACCCACCGCGACCTGGCCGAAGAAGTAAAGAAGGGTAATTTCAGAGAAGATCTGTATTACAGGCTGCTGGGTTTGCCCGTTCCCCTGCCCCCGTTGCGGGAGCGCGGCAGCGATATTCTGCTGCTGGCCAGGCATCTGTTGCATCAGTTTTGTCAGGAAAACAACCTGCCGGACCTGCTGCTGGACAAATCGGCGCAGGAAAAACTCATGAAATACCACTACCCGGGCAATGTGCGGGAGCTCAAATCTATCATCGAACTGGCGGCTGTGATGGCCGATGAACCCCAGATCGGCGCTGACAGCATCCATTTTAACAGCATACAAAAAGAAGATGCCTTTATCGGGGAAGAGCTTTCACTCCGGACTTATACCTTCCGTATTATCCGGCACTTCCTGAAAAAATATGACAACAATGTGCTGCTTGTCGCCCGGAAGCTGCAAATCGGCAAGTCTACGATCTATCGTTACTTAAAGGAAATGGAAGAAGAAAATGCCCTCTGAGGCGATATTTTACAATTTTGCAAAAAAGAGTTATTTTTTGTCGTTATCTTGACACTTTTGCTATGTTTTACCCCCTATATTTTGCTAAATTTTATCGCAACCTGGAACTACTTTTATTAAATTTCTTTTCTTGGTGTAGAGTTGCATATTATTTGCTACTTTTTTAGATTTGAAAGTTACAGGTAAAAATCAATCATTCACTTTAAACAGAACACTATGATATAAACTTCTACGTTAACTAAACAGCTAGATTAATGAAGAAGTACTCAGTAGATGACAGCAAGCTGGTCTTATTGTACAAGCAAGGACATGAGGCAGCTTTCGAACAATTGGTCGAGAGACACAAAGCGAGGATTTATACCGGCATTTATTTGATCGTCAAAGACGATGGCGTTGCCGAGGATTTGCTACAAGAGACATTTATCAAAGTAGTAAATACGATCAAGTCGGGCAGGTATAATGAAGAGGGTAAATTTTTGCCGTGGGTATTGCGGATCGCTCACAATCTTTCTATAGATTATTTCAGAAAGAATCGCCGCTATCCGGTCGTTATTATGGAAGATGGAAGCAATGTATTCAACACATTAGATTTTTCCGAAGATTCTGCCGAATCTATTCAAATAAAGAAAGATACCCATACGTTACTAAGGCAGCTAATTAAAGAGTTGCCTGAGGCTCAAAGGCAAGTGTTGACCATGCGCCATTATATGGACATGAGTTTTAAGGAGATTGCTGATGCTACAGGGGTAAGCATCAACACCGCTTTGGGCCGAATGCGTTATGCACTCATTAATTTGAGGAAGAAAATGCAAAAACATAATATAGCCTATGATCCAAATATTTACCCTAAATGACGTGGTACGTTATGTCTACCACGAGATGAGCACGCAGGAAGCTAAGAAAATGGAAGAAGCTTTGCTGTTTGATGCCGAGTTGATGGACTTGTACCAACA
Organism: Cytophagales bacterium; assembly: GCA_038232695.1. Classification (GTDB taxonomy): domain Bacteria; phylum Bacteroidota; class Bacteroidia; order Cytophagales; family Cyclobacteriaceae; genus JAJNNC01. The sequence continues at coordinate 6,831 of JBBSNI010000205.1, read as the reverse complement.
GCTCAGTACGGTCAGGAAAACGTTGGAAAGCACGCCGCTTTCCCTCACACCATCCCGGAAGGTGGTAGACAACATCCTGGATTATTCAAAATTTTATGACTTGCAGGTGACTCACTGACCACACCTGTCCATGAAAAAGGAAGAGCGTTTTCAGGCATTCATCCGGTATTTTGTGGCCCATAAGCCTGAGCCGGAGACTGAACTGCAATATCGCAACCCTTATGAGTTGCTGGTATCTGTGATCCTGAGCGCGCAATGTACGGATAAGCGGGTTAATATGGTAACACCCGCTATTTTCCAAACTTACCCTACGCCACACGCCCTGGCAACCGCTCATTTCGATGAGCTTTTTCCCTATATCAAAAGTGTATCCTATCCCAACAACAAGACCCGCCACCTACTGGGTATGGCCAAAATGTTGGTAGAAGACTTCCATGCAGAAGTTCCCGGCACGGTCGCTGAACTACAAAAGCTGCCCGGCGTAGGAAGAAAAACCGCCAATGTCATTTCCTCTGTGGTCTTCAACCAGCCAGCGATGGCAGTGGATACGCACGTCTTCCGGGTATCCAAACGCCTTGGCCTGGTCACGCAAACGGCCAAAACGCCTCTGGAAGTAGAAAAACAACTGGTGCGTCATATCCCTTCTGTCTACATTGGCAAAGCCCATCATTGGCTGATCCTGCATGGCCGCTATGTCTGCATCGCCCGAAAACCTAAATGTTCTGTATGCGCGCTGACGCATTTTTGCCGGTATTTTGAAAAGAACGGCAACGCTTCTGCCGAAATAAAACCTTCTGCCTGAATTTTACTGCCTGGATTATTGTTTAAGTATTTCACATAAAAACTTAAACAATATGCATCAGCGTGCTATCCTTTGGTTCAGAAACGATTTGCGTCTTCACGACAACGTAGCGCTGTGTGAAGCCATCCAAAAGTCTCATCACGTCTACCTGGTCTATTGTTTTGATCCGCGCGATTATGCCGAAACAGCCATAGGCCTTCCCAAAACAGGTCCTTACCGGGCTAAATTTCTGTTGGAAAGCCTGCAAGCGTTAAAAGATAACCTGCAAGCCATAGGCTCAGACCTGATCATCCGGCAGGGTATTCCCGAGCATGTCATTCCTCAGTTGGCCAAAGAGATCAAGGTACAGGCAGTATTCGCCAGCAAGGAAGTAGTTTGTGAGGAAATGGAATCAGCTTTGGAAAAAAAGTTAGCTTCCGAAGGCATCGCTTTGTCGCTGGTCTGGCAATCTACCCTGTTGCATGTAGACGACATACCCTGGCCGATCCGGAATGTGCCTGATGTTTTTAGCCAGTTCAGAAAAGAAGCGGAAGGCGTCACACCTGTCAGGGAGATGGCAAACAAACCCTGCTGCTTACCTCCTCTTGACATGGAAGCCGGTTCTTTACCCTCCCTGGAAGACCTGGGACTGGAAACTGCCCGACAGGACGAAAGAGCCGTACTGCCCTACAAAGGCGGGGAGACTGCCGCCCTTCAGCGGTTGCAGCAATATCTTTGGGACCATGATTGCCTGAAAGCCTACAAAGAAACCCGCGACGGGCTGCTGGGCGCCGACTATTCTTCTAAATTTTCTGCCTGGCTTGCCAATGGCTCGCTGTCGCCCAGAATGATTTACCGGGAGGTGAAAAGATACGAACAGGAAAGGACAAAAAACCGCTCTACCTACTGGCTCATTTTTGAACTCCTGTGGCGGGACTACTTTCGTTTTGTTGCCAAAAAGTATGGAAACAAACTGCTTCAGCCGGAAGGATTGAAAGACAAACCTGTAGACCAGTGCAATGATGAGGGCAGCTTCAAGCGATGGAAAAATGCGGAGACTGGTGTTCCTTTTATCGATGCCAACATGCGGGAATTGAATGCCACCGGATTTTTGTCGAACCGCGGACGTCAGAATGTGGCCAGTTTTCTGATCAAAGACCTCCGGGTAAACTGGACATGGGGCGCCTTGTATTTTGAGTCTTTGCTCATAGACCACGATGTGAGCAGCAATTGGGGCAACTGGAGTTATATTGCCGGGGTAGGCAACGACCCACGGGAAAACCGTTATTTCAACATCATGAGCCAGGCCAAGCGCTACGACCCACGGGGCGAGTATGTCCGGTACTGGATTCCTGAGTTGTCTGACTTGCCTGGAAAGAAGATTCACTACCCTACTGCGTTGCCTGCTGCCGAACTGGCAGCTACAGGCATCAGCATTGGTAAAGATTATCCCAAACCTATGGTAGACTTTCAGAAATGGCTCTACTGAACCTCTTCAGGGCTGGTCTTTTTTGGTTTGCAAAGCCTCAATCTGTAGCCTGACCTGCTCTGCCTCAGCAGTTTTCTGGTCGCTGGCACGGCGGTCGTGCTGTGAAAGACTGTGCGCTTCGGCCAGCAGCTTTTTGTATTTGTCCTGAAGTTTTTCTTCTGCCGATTTTCTTTTGAATGGATTAAACATAGAGGGATTGTTAAAAGATGGCTTTCCGTCTGCATCTTACGTGGATATGTAAGGCTGCACTGATATTAGCGTAACAGAATGTTTTTAACAAAACACTGCGACCTCTCAGAAGTTTACAAAATATGCAATTAGCCATAGGCAATTACAATACGCTCACTATTACCAAAGAAACGCCCCAGGGGCTTTACCTGGCTTCTTCGGAAGGCGAAATTTTGCTTCCCGGCAAGTATATTCCCCCTGACTACCAGTGGGCGGCATTCCACCTTGAGCAAGCCTTGAAAGTGTTTGTCTATACAGACTCAGAAGACCGGCTGGTAGCCACAACTCTTTCGCCAAAAGCAACGGCTGATTCTTTTGCTGCTTTGGAAGTGAAAGACACCACCCAATTCGGCGCGTTTCTGGACTGGGGTCTGGAAAAAGACCTGTTGCTGCCTTTCAAAGAGCAGGCTTACCCTGTCAGGGCTGGCGACACGGTCGTAGTGCGCGTGATGCTCGATCATCGTAGCCGCCGGGTGATTGCTGTATCTAAAATAGAAAGTTTTTTTGACCAGGATCCCCACAGCCTTCAGCCCGGGCAGCCGGTCACGCTGCTGGTATACGGACAAAGCCCGTTAGGCTATAAAGTGGTGGTTGACCAGCAATACGGCGGTATGGTGTATCAAAACGAGGTGTTTCAGCCTTTACAGAAGGGAGATACGGTGCAGGGCTTTGTCAAAAAGATAAGAGAAGACCATAAGCTGGACATTAGCTTGCAAAAGCCCGGGTTCGAGCATGTGCTGGACGCCAAAGCACAAATCATGTTCCAACTCAGGCAGGCGGGCGGGCAATTGCCTTATCACGATAAAAGTGCGCCTGAAGATATTGAGCAAGTGTTCAACATGAGTAAAAAAACATTTAAGAAAGCCATCGGCGGCTTATACAAAGAAGGAAAGATCAGTATAGAGGCAGGGGGAATTACTACGCGCATTTGATTTGAGTGTGCCTGTGTTTTTGCACCTTTGCCCAAAAAACAAGCGTCAACGGACATAGATTACAGGAATGCCAGTCATGGGATCAACAGATTTTTTTTCCATTAAACGATCAGAAAATACAGCATTTTCTGACCCTATATTTTTTGCTTTAGACGAAAAAGAGCATTTTATTTTTGTCAGCCGCGGATTTCATGCCCTGGTAACCAAGAGCAAAGAATCGCTGGCAGGCAAACATATCTGGGAGACATTTCCTGAAGTCAAAAAATCCACGTTTTATAAAAAATACCAAAAGGCAGCCCAAACCGGTCAAAGTGTACGCTTTGAGACTTACTACAAGACCTTGCGAACCTGGTACCAAGTCGTGATAGAACCTTCGGCTGAATGTTTTGAGTTTTTTATCAACGACATTACGGCTTTAAAACACCAGCAGCCCAAAGGTAAATTCCTGACCGTTCTGGAAACCATTCCGCACATGGCCTGGACGGCCCACCCCGACGGATATATAGACTATTACAACCAGCGGTGGTATCAATATACCGGGACTACCTTTGAGCAGGTCAGAGACCAGGGATGGCAGCAGGTGATCCATCCTGACGACCTGCCTGAAACCCTTCGGCAATGGGAGCATTCATTACAGACAGGGGAGAAATATGTAGTGGAATGCCGCTACCTGAAAGCTGACACGCAAGAGTATTGCTGGCATCTTACCCGGGCCTTGCCTGTGAAGAACAGCCGGGGCAAAATTACCATGTGGGTAGGTTCTTGTACGGACATTGACCAGCAAAAACGCTCTATCGAACATTTGAACGAAGCCAGAAAACAACTCAAGGCGATGAACCGGGAGCTTAGTCATAAGAACAAAGAGCTCGAGAAAACCAACAGCGACCTGGATCAATTCGTCTACACCGCCTCCCATGATCTGAAAGCACCTATTGCTAATATAGAAGGTCTCACCCGCTTGCTTACTGACTATCTGCATGAAAAAGAGGGGACGGATAAGAATATGGAGACAGCCTTGCAGATGATAGAAACTTCCGTACAACGGTTCAAAACGACCATCATTGACCTGACCGATATTGCCAAGATCAACAAACAGACAGACCAGGATATGATGCAGGTGGACATCCAGGATACGATCCAGGAAGCCATGCATTTGATTGACGATATGATCCATAAAACAGGCGCTTCTGTTGAGATACATACCAACTCCTGCCAGACGATTTATTTCTCTTATACCAATCTGAAAAGCCTGATCTATAACCTGGTGAGCAATGCCATCAAATACCACGATCCTGCCCGCCCACCTGTCGTCCGGCTAAAAACTGACTGTCATCATGATCAGTTTGTGCTGACCGTGCAAGACAATGGGCTGGGTATTGATGCCAAAGATCAGGGCAAGGTATTTACGATGTTCAAACGAATGCACCATCATGTTGAGGGTAGCGGCGTCGGGTTATTTCTGGTCAAAAGAATTGTAGATAACGCAGGAGGCACCATCACGCTGGAGAGCGAAGTAGGAAAAGGCTCTGTTTTTACGATATGCCTCAGACAGCAATAATCTTGAAGTATTAAGCACTGATTGGGGCGGCATTCCGCACGCCCTATTCAATGGTCAGGGGCAAAAGTAGTTGTGTCATAAACGATAAAATAAAATTCCCGGCGGCTTTCCTCAAAGCATTGCTATTTACGCTCCATAACTTGTAACTTGCAGCCCGAAACCCGGCTGATTCATGGAACAGAAAAAACTGATCATCAACCCCCAGCTACTGGACGTCATGCTGAGCCGGCTTTGCCATGAGTTGATAGAAAACCACGACCAGTTTGACCATACCGTGCTAATCGGCCTGCAACCCAGGGGTATCTTCCTGGCAGACCGTATCCTCAGCAAGCTGGAGCAAATCCTCAATAAAAAGATTAAGCTGGGCTACCTGGATACGACCTTCCACCGCGACGACTTCCGGCGGCGCGATACCCCCCTGAAAGCCAACGCCACCCATGTGCCCTTCCTGGTAGAAGACCAGCGGGTGGTGCTCATCGACGACGTACTTTACACGGGGCGTACCATCCGGGCGGCGCTGGATGCCATGATCACCTTCGGGCGGCCCCGCACTGTAGAGTTGCTGGTGCTCATCAACCGTAAGTATACCCGCCACCTGCCTATAGAGCCGGACTATACAGGCAGGGCAGTCAACACCATAGATACGCAGCGGGTATTGGTCGCCTGGCAGGAGCAGGGGGCAGAAGAGGGCGTATGGCTTACTACCAAACCAACACCTTGATGGAAGCACTCAGCAGCAAGCATCTTTTAGGCATCAAAGACCTGTCTAAAGAGGAAATAGAACTCATCTTCAGCACGGCCGATAATTTCAAAGAGGTCATCAACCGGCCCATCAAAAAAGTGCCTTCGCTGCGCGACATTACCATTGCCAATGTGTTCTTCGAAAACTCTACCCGCACCCGCCTTTCCTTTGAACTGGCAGAGAAACGGCTGTCGGCCGACGTGATCAACTTCTCTTCTTCCGGCAGCTCTGTGAAGAAGGGAGAGACCCTGCTGGACACGGTGAACAACATCCTGGCGATGAAAGTAGACATGGTTGTCATGCGCCATGCCAGCCCGGGTGCGCCCCACTTCCTGGCCAAACACATCGCTGCTAACGTGATCAATGCCGGGGACGGTACCCACGAACACCCCACGCAAGCGCTGTTGGATGCTTTTTCTATCCGCAACAAACTGGGCGGCGTAGAGGGAAAGAAGGTAGCCATCATCGGCGATATTCTACACTCCAGGGTAGCCCTGTCTAATATCTTCGCCCTGACCAAGTTAGGTGCTGAGGTGATGGTCTGCGGACCGGCTACACTGTTGCCCAAGTACATCAAAAGCCTGGGCGTGAAGGTGACCTTAGACCTGCGCGAGGCGCTCACCTGGTGCGAGGTAGCCAACGTGCTGCGCATACAGTTGGAAAGGCAGCAGGTCAAGTATTTCCCCTCGCTGCGCGAATATTCGCTCTACTATGGCATCAACAAGGCACTCCTGGACAGCCTGGACAAACCCATCACCATCATGCACCCCGGCCCCATCAACCGGGGCGTAGAACTCAACAGCGACGTGGCCGACTCGGATCACTCTATCATCCTGGAGCAGGTAGAAAACGGCGTAGCCATCAGGATGGCCGTACTGTATCTGCTGGCCAGCCGCTGATTTGCGGCAACCTGGATTGGTTTTTTGTAATCATATAACGCTTAGTCTGCGATAGAATATCAGACCAGAGGTCTGTGAATAAAACACACGAGCCTGGAGGCTCGCGCGAACGTATTTAATTAATTTAAGGGATCATTGAAGAAATAACCTACCCATATAATAGGAAGGCTTGATCCAGACATCCCATTTAGGAAGTTGTTGG
>JBBSNI010000204.1:0-9604 GCA_038232695.1 Cytophagales bacterium | reverse complement strand
TCAAGCGTGATGGCGTTTTTGAGGTGTTTGATTTTCGCTCGCCTCCCTTTTGTGCGACTCCCCTGAGTGGTCGTTTCCCTCCCCTGAAAAAAGAAGGTTTTGGCAATAACAAACCACTGGAAGGGGTGATAGAATATACCTACAGCCCCGGCGGCGACCGGCTTTTAAATCTCTTCCGCAACGACACGCTAAGAATTGCCGTGCAGGTAAGAGACCGGGCCCTGCACGAGAGCAATGTGCTGGTCAGTAATCCGTTTACGCTCAAAGACATTACCCGGGGAAGCAATACTGAGTAAGTTACCTTATTGTACTCTTTACAAATGAAGTTACCTTAAGAGGAATTGAGTGACTATAAATTATTTTTCAATGTAGCTTTAATTTTATAAAAAGCATCCATCAGCCTCTCCCGGCTAAGCGGATGAATCAGCCGGTTTTTGTGCCCGTTGTCCAATGGCATGACATACCGGGCATCGGCTTTTTCCATTTCTTCCAACACTTCCAGCAGGCTGCATTTTTCCGAAACGCTAACTTCCATGGAAAGCTGTTCGGGTTGATCTGGCGGTAAACTCAGGACTTCATCTATCACATCTTTCAGGGTAATGACCTGCAACTCCAGGCGAAAACGCTGGGTGTCGAAAAAGCAGCGCACAAAATCATTGACCGGAGAAAAAATCAGTTCCTTAGGGGTGCCGATCTGCTGCATCTTGCCTGCATCCATCAAGCCGATAGTATCAGCCAGGGTGATCGCTTCAAACACATCGTGGGTGACCATCACCATAGTTTTGCTGCGCAAAGTATCCAACTGGTCAAACTCTGCCTGTATCTGCCGTTTGGTGATAGGATCGAGCGCACCAAAAGGCTCATCCAGTAAAATGACCGGCGGATCGGCGGCCAGCGCCCTGGCCAGTCCTACCCTTTGCTGTTGCCCGCCACTAAGTTCGGCAGGGTAGCGGCCAGCCATATCTTCCGGTAGCCCTACCATAGAGAGCAGTTCACGGCTGCGGTCAGCTATCTTTTTTTCAGGCCAGCGGAGCAATTGGGGTACCAGTCCGATATTTTGCCAGACCGTATAATGCGGAAACAGTCCGATGCTCTGGATCACATAGCCGATCTGGCGGCGAAGGTTTTCCGGTTTTTCGGCTAAGATACTCTTATTATTGATTTTGATGGTACCGCTGCTGGGCTCTATCAGGCGGTTGATCATCTTCAGGGTCGTTGTTTTTCCGCTGCCACTAGTGCCCAGCAGCACCAACGTTTCCCCTTGTTTTACCTGGAACGTAACCTGGTCTACGGCAAGCGTATTCCCGAAATATTTACATAACTTCTCTACTTCAATCATATTTTTCTGAAAAGTGACAGATATATCACCTGCGTAGTGTATACAGGCAATCCCGTTACTTTTTCCTTTCAAATTAGCCCACCTTGCACACTCCAACGCTGGCAACTGCCAGACCAATAAACATAAACAATATTTATGACCATGAACAGAGTCGTTCAAAAATACTTTACAGGATGCATGATCGCGATGGCTTCCGGCATGATGGTAAGCTGCTTTCCGGAAGATGATTTCCAAAATATAGAAATCATGGCGCCCCCAACCCAGGCAGCCCTTCCTTTGTTGAATACCAACCTGGCGCTTTCGGATATGATCACACCGGGCAGCAATGGAGGCAGGCTTGTAGAAAAAGCAGACCGGTCTTATAGCCTTTTTTACAATACAGGTGTGCAATCCAGTTCAATAGATGAATTTTTTCCTCCTTTTCCAGCGCAAAGTTATACCAAAGACTTTTCCCTGAATCTGAACGCACCTACTTTTAGTGCGCATCCGGCGCCTATTACTTTCAAAGGAACTATGCCTTTGGCATTGGACGCCCTGACACTGTATAAGATAGCCTGCAAACAAGGAGAACTGGCGATCAGCCTGCGCTCTTCTTATCAACACAATATTACTGCAAAAGCCATATTTACGGATATAACGGATGCCCAGGGAAAGCCTCTGGAACGTACATTTGACCTGATGCCCTGGCAAGGTAACTATCATATTGAGCTTGTCTCACTGGAATCTTACCAGTTCAGGATCAAAGATAGCCAGATTACTTACTCGCTGGAAATAGATATAGAAGGATCAGGAAAGCCGATCAGTTCGCTGGATGAAATTAACTTTCAGTGTGAGATAGAGGGGGTAAAGTTTTCTTATGCAGAAGGAAATTTCTCTGGCATTGATGTGCCTGTTAACGCCGACACCCTGTCTATTCCTTTGCTGGCTAATGCTGTTCAGGGAAATATTGCTTTAAACCCTAGCCTGAAAGTGAGTTTCTCCAACTCTTTTGGCGTGCAGGTGGTCGCGAACCTGAGTGAAGTTTATGTAGAGCATAAAAGCGAGACCTTCGTTCAGTTGCAGGATAAAGGAGATACTAAGTTTTTCAGCAGCCAATACCAGATCCCTTATCCGGAAAACAGAAATGAGATTGCTAAGAAAACGCAAACCGTAGACAGAACGAACTCAAACATCAAAGAGGCTTTTGCCGAACTGCCCCGGGGGCTTGCCTACCATTTTGGCTTTAGTCTTAATAGCACAGCAAACGATACCAGCTTTGTTACAGACCAAAGCAAGATCAGCATTGACCTGGAAACCGAACTACCTTTGGAAGGAAGGTTTGCTATCACACTGCAGGATACTATGAAAGTAGATTTTGGCTCTATCTCTGACAACCTGGAAGAACTCAGGATGCTGATCAAAACGGAAAATACTTTTCCTATCGATGCCGGTCTGCAAATCTATTTTTTAGATAAGAACGAGGAAACGATCCGGGATGAGTCCGGGGAGCCTGTTGGCTTGTTTGCCGGAGAAGCCCGTCTGCTTACTGCCGCTCCTATCATCAATTCCAGTACAGGCGAAACCAAAGCGATAGACGTAGACATGCCACTGGCAGCCACTATCTCTAACGGCAAATACAAATTGCTGGAAAACACTAAAAGCCTGCTCATCAGTGTCAATCTGAATAGTATGAGCGAACAAGACAACTACATCAAACTGTATGCTTTTTATAACATACGGTTCAGTATGGCTATGCAAGTAAAATCTTTACCCTCCAAGTAATCAAAAATCTTATGAAATACTTTTACTGTCTCCTTTTTTTGAGTCTGACTTACACGGTAGCGGTAGCCCAACAGGAAATGACGCTACAACTCATGAACAATGTATTTCAGTCTACCCATACTAATCCGGCTATCACGCCCAGGAATAAGGTAAACATCACCCTCTTATCTTCTTACCAGTTAGGAGTAACCAACACAGGTTTCAGCTACAACCAGTTGCTGGCGCAGGTAGAGACTACCGAAACCGGAGACCGCGTTCTCAACCTGGAATCGCTGCTCCGCCAAAGGAAGCTGAACGGTAGGAACTATATAAACGCCGGCGGATCGGTAGATTTGTTTGCTTTAGGATTTAAGGCTGGCAAAAACAGGTTTTCTCTGAATATTACTGAGCATTTTCAGGGAAGATTATACTACAACAATGCGCTGCTTCGCACCTATGTGTATGGCAATACGCCTGGAGAAACCATTGATCTGAGCGGATACTCTTTGTATGCCATGCACTACCGCGAGATAGGATTGGGCTACAACCGTAAACTGCTGGAAGACAATAAATTAGTGGTTGGCGGTCGTCTGAAAATGTTGCATGGCATGTCCAATGTGCATACCCGCAAGTCTGAAGTGACAATCCACACCGGCACTGAGGAACAACTGTATGAAATTACAGGGAAAGCAGATATTCTTGTCCACACAGCCGGACTCAACCTGCTGGAAGAAGGAGAATCTTCTTACTTTCTCAACAGGAAAAACACAGGCTTTGGCGTTGACCTGGGTAGCACCTACCGGCTGGATCAAAAATGGTCTTTTGCCGCTTCAGTGATCAATTTAGGATTTATCCGGTGGAAAAACGACGCAAACAGCTATCGCTCACAAGGGTCATTTACTTTCCGGGGAATTGATAATGACAGCCTGTTTACCAGCGGTAAATTTAATATGGACGTTACCCAGCTTACAGACTCTATCACAAAGACTTTTGAATTTAAGGAAGATACCAAAGCGTACTCGACCGGCTTGCCCACACAACTGTATCTGACTTCCTTTTATCAGCTTCGTCCCCGCACGACAGCCTCGGCTACTTTGTATACGGACTTCATCGGAGCCGGTGCTTTTCGAAGAGCTTTGGCTTTAGGCATTCGCCAGAATGTAGGCAAGTGGCTTCAGGTCTCCACCACGTATTCTTTGCAAGCCAAAGCTTATAACAACCTTGGTTTTGGCTTTTCGCTCACCTCCGGTGGGGGCGGCTTACAGATCTATGCCGTCAGCGACAATATTGTAGGCGCTTTAAATCCTGGTAGTGCCAGGATGACCAATGTCAGGACAGGATTTAATTTCGTCTTCTGAGAAAAAGAAACAATAAAGCCGCTCCAATACCGCCACCTGCTGCCATAAGCACAGTTTTCCAGTTGAACTGGGTGGACAGATACAGATAAGGTACGGCTACTTTACTGTATTTGATCTCCGGTGTTTGTGAACGTCCTAATACAATCCAGTCTGCCTCCTCTACTTTTACAACAACAGGTTGCTGCTGCTGATAGAGTACTTTGTTGGCTTGTCTGAGTGTTTTGTTGCTAGTTTTCAGAGAAGCACCATTTTTAAGCAAAGAAGTAAAAGATCGCTTGTCGGGAAAATGTACCACTACGTTTCCCTCATCGTCATTTTTGACAGTAACATCCCCGGAAGGGTGCGCTATTTTTAGATCGGCGAATACTTGTGTTGTCTTAGGCATAAAGTTTAAAAAATCATAGTTTTAAAAAAAGACTGATGTTGTCTCTCTTAAATTTGACACAACATCAGTCTAAAAAAGTCAAAGGGTTACTGCTGTTTTTTAGCACTACCATTGTTAATGTCGTCTGTGGTTTTGATCCTCAGCGTACCGTTCATTTTCCAATGCGCGTGTTCTACTTCCTGATCTGCCCCTGTTTTGCTGGGTACATACAGATCAAAATTATCAAACTCATACGTAATCTCCGCATTACGTCCGGTCAGTTTGTCGTACAGGCCAATAGCTAATTCCGGCCAGGTCTTCGTTTCTTCGTTTGCCATGATTAAAAATTTTTAAGGTTTCAGTTATTTGTACTGTTAATACATGCTTGTATCAAAAATGTTTTCATAACTAATAGGATTTACTACCTTGTGGTGAGCCGAAAATCATTTTCCTTCAACAACTTCATATGTTTAGGGTTTGTTTGATATAAAAGCCTCAGGATATGATCAGGATCTACTACACCGCCGCCCTGCTCACCGTTTTGGTAAGCAGCGCCGCTGCCCAGTTCGAGTTGCGGGGCTACGCCCAGTATATGCCCAACAGTTGCATCATGCTCACCCCTGACGAGCCCTACGCAGAAGGCATTGCCTACAGTGTCGGCAAACTGGACTTGAATAATTATTTTGAAATAGAGTTTGACATTTATCTGGGTAATAAAGATTCCCTGGGTGCCGATGGTATTACTTTCGTCCTGCACAACGACCCCAAAGGTTTTGATGCCTTCGGCACTTTTGGAGAGGGCATCGGCTATGGGCGGTTCAACCCGGGCATTGCTTCGGGCAACTATATCGGCCCGTCTATCGCGGTAGAGTTTGATACCTACCAGAACCGGATCCAGAACGATCCTGCCTGCGATCATGTAGCCTACCTGGAAAACGGCAGCAGCCGCCATAGAAATTATTGGAATAATGACGATGCCAACTTCAACCTGGAAGACGATCGTATGCACAACTTCCGCTTCCGGTGGAATCCCGAAAAGAAGGAGATTACAGTCATGCTGGATCGCGCTGTCGTGTACCGGGGCCGGCGAAACCTGATCCAGGACATCTTCGGCGGACAGAACGAAGTGATCTGGGGATTTACGGCGTCTACCGGCAGAAAATACAACCTGCAATACTTTTGCTTTCGCCGGATCGCTTACCAGCCAGAAGCAGAAGACATTTGCCCGGCACCTCTTCTTACGGCTGAGTGATCTTTGCTTTTTTCTTACAACGTCTGTTTTTACACCATAGCGTTTTTATAATCGCACCTGGCTCACCTACCTTCATGCCAAAAAACAGCCATGCTACAATGGGTTCCCTACCCTTTTCTCCGTATGACGCCCGTGTTGATAGCCGGTATCCTGACGGGCTATTATACCGGCCTGGCTTTCCCGCTTGAGGGGTATGGCTTCCTGCTGTTGCTTTATGCCCTGCTGGTGGTAGGTACGCCCCCTCGTTACCGGTTTTACATCAGCCTGCCCTGTGGTATCATCGGTCTGACGCTGATATTCCTTTTGGGAGGAATGCTCTCCAACATCAAGCAGGAAAACAAAAATGCGCTCCACATCAGTCAGGCAGATAGTGTTTACCAATATTATACAGCTACTGTTGTAGAATCTCCCCAGCGCCGCGACAAAGTGTTTCGTACTGTAGTTTCGGTCCGTCAGTTAGTACACACAGATAGCCTGGGCAATATCCGGCAAACGAGGCGCAGTCAGGGCAAGGTGATGTTGTACCAACCGGAGAAAGACAGCCTTCATCTGTTGCAATATGGCGACCAGGTGCTGATCAAAGGGCAGCCCGAACTGGTACAGCCGCCTGCTAACCCTCATGCTTTTGATTTTCGGCAGCATCTGGCGCAGAAAAACATTTATCACCAGCAGTACCTTCCGGCAGAAAACCTGACCGTGTATGCGCATCAAACGGCATGGTCGCTGGTAGCCTTTGCCAATAGTCTCAGACAAGAAAGCCAGGCTATTTTGCTACAGAACATACCCGGACGGGAAGCCAGCGGCATTGCCCTGGCATTGACGCTGGGCGTCAAAGACTACCTGAGCAGTGAGATCAGCCAGAGTTATGCAGCGACTGGCGCTATGCACGTGCTGGCCGTATCGGGGCTGCATGTGGGCATCATTTACCTGCTGCTGTCCTGGCTGCTCAAGCCGCTGCTCCGGATTCCCAACATAGGGCATGGCCTCAGGGCCGGTATCTGTATCGCGGTGCTTTGGTTGTATGCCTTGGTGGCGGGCTGGTCTCCTTCAGTGTTGCGGGCAGCTACTATGTTTACCTTTATCATCGTAGCGCAGGCTACGCGACGCCAGACCAATATCTATAATACTTTGGCTGCTTCGGCTTTTTTCCTGCTGTGTTATGATCCGCTGCTGGTCATGACCGTAGGCTTTCAGCTTTCTTACCTGGCCGTCACAGGCATTGTGTATCTGCAACCTAAGATATACCGGTGGTTTGATTTTCCTTACTGGCTGCCTGACAAAATCTGGAGTCTGACGGCGGTTTCTATAGCCGCCCAGGTAGCCACTTTTCCTGTTTCGCTGTATTATTTTCACCAGTTCCCTGTTTATTTCTGGTTGTCTAACCTGCTGGTCATTCCAGCGGCATTTATCATTTTGTGCCTGGGCTTGCTGACCATTGCAGTAGGGTTTGCGTTTCCTGCTGCGGCTTATCTGCCCGGCTGGCTGCTGGGTCACATCATCGGATGGGTGAATCAAGGTGTGGTAGCCATTCAGCAGTTGCCTTACAGCACCTGGCAGGATATAACGCTTTCCCTGCCGCAAATGCTGCTGCTATATGGCCTGACCGCCTGTATATTGTTGCTGATGCACAAACGGCAATTCCGTTATACAATATATGCTTTTATCTGCGTATTGGCATTTGCCGGGCTTCGCTTTTATCAGTTTTACAGGCAGAATGAGCAAAATAGCCTCACTTTTTACAGTATAGACGGGCAACGCAATGTGGATTTTACGACAGGACTACAAAATGTACATGTGGGAGAATACAACGACCAGGCAAAATTTCATGTCTCGCCTAATCATATACAGGCTGGTCTGCTTACCTCTTTTGTTCACGATACCCTGAGCAGTAATGCTCTGGCTTTACAAAAAGCGGGCAATTTGAAGCTGTGCGTGTGGCATGGACAGAAGATCATCTTTGTAGAAGAACCCTTCGGGCGGACCACGTTGCCAGAGCAAAAGATTAAAGCTGACCTGGTCGTCATCAGCCACAATTCAGTGAAGCGTCTGGAAACTTTATGTGCTCTTTTTGACTTTTCTCTGTTGGTCATTGATAGCTCTAACAGCCCTTACCGCTCGCAGAAGCTGGCGGATGAAGCAGAAAAGCTTCGCGTTCCATATCATGCCGTCAGCCAGCAGGGCGCTTTGACGCTTCACATCCCGGATTAACATTTTGGAAACAAACGTTCAGCTATTTTTTTCGGACAAATATTTATACAATCAGACAAATGGCTCCGATTATCTCCTGATATAAAATCTTTTGGTGGTGCGCTGCCCGCCATGCTCGAGTACTGCCATATACACCCCGGCAGGATAGCCGCTCAGGTCAAGGCTTTGCTCCAAGTAACCCTGTGCGGATACCTGATGCAGTAACTGCCCCATGATGTCATACACCGAAAGCCGGATAACTTCCTCACCGCCCCGGTATACGACGTGCAAATCTTTCTCTGCCGGATTAGGATACACATTGAAAGGCTGCTGCTTTTCTTCCCTGACGAGTGGTGACTCACTTACTGCCGTCTCCGTTGCAGGGGCATTCACCCTGGGCTGTGGCGTAGAGCGGATCACCGTAAAAGCAACCGTGACGGGTGTACCAGCGCTTCCTTTTCCGTATCTTTCGGTATAAGGGGTCGCCGTCAGGGTATACTGACCTTCGGGTAGGGCGCCTGGATTATAGTCTCCGCTGGCATCACCGTAGAGGGCATAGGGCAGTTTGCTTTCTAAAGCACTATGGTTGACTGCCCCTTTGAGTTCTATACTCACACTGACCGCAGACGCCTGGGTGTTGGCACGGATGTTAAAGTTTTTGGTGTTGTAAGCGGTCAAGTCCACCATTTTGTTTTGTGAAAGGGTCAGCAAATCTTGGTCGGTATCGGCATTGATGAGCGTAAAGGTAATAGCAGGGGGCGTCTCCGTTACGGGCTGGTCCACGACGGTAAACTGTATGGTTTTGACCTGCCCCTTTTCGCCTCCCAGGCTCGTGCTGCTGTAAGGCGTTACGGTGAGTGTGTAGCTTCCTGCCAGCAACGCACCGCCCGGCCGGTAGTTTCCGCTGTCGTCGCCATAGAGGGCAAAAGGGAGCTTACTTTCTGTGGCGGTGTGCGACAGCTTACCACTCAACACCATGCTCACACTCCTGACTACCGAAGGTACATCCGCCCGTATGTTGAAGTTCTTCATGTTGTAAGACGCGGGGTTGACCGTGTCGCCATCTGTCAGTTCCAGTAAATCTTTATCCGTATCCGCATCGATCAGCACGAGGCGGTTCACAATTAGGTTGGTGGTGGGCGGCTCTTGCGGGTCCACGACGGTAAAGCGGATGGTTCTGCTGGTACCGGCAGTTCCTTTCAACAGACTTTCCGTATAGGGCGTTGCCGTCAGCGTATAGCTGCCTACGGGCAGGGAAGCCGGCAAAAATCCTTCGGTGCTATTGTCATTGAACAGCGCATACGGGGCTACGTTCTGCGTAGCCGTTATAGCATTGGGACCGGTCAGTACAATCTTGACGCTGC
>JBBSNI010000203.1:0-9724 GCA_038232695.1 Cytophagales bacterium | reverse complement strand
AGTTCTGGGTAAATGGAATTATGTTGTTAAACCTCAAACCTGAAATTAGACATTTATTCCTTCTCTTTTACTAAGCATCGATAACATTCTGGAAGTGACTGTTACAGGTGTATATAAAGACCTTCCCAGGAACAGTAGTTTTAGCGAAACTCAGCTTTTCCTCCCCTGGTCATTGCTGCCATCCTACCGGGAGTGGATGAAAGGCAAAGAAACCGATTGGGACAACCGGATTGTGACTATTTATGTACAACTGCAGCCAAACACGAGCGTGGAAGCGGCCAATGCAGCCATCCATGACCTGGACAACGAAAATGTGCCGGACGATTTTTTTGCCACTATAGAAAAGTACCAACCCTTTGTACAACTCATACCCATGCGTACCTGGCACCTGTATTCTGAATTTGAAAATGGGAAACCGGCAGGAGGGCGGATTACCTATGTCTGCCTCTTCGGCATTGTGGGTGTTTTTGTATTGCTATTGGCCTGCATTAATTTCATTAACTTAAGTACGGCCCGCTCAGAAAAAAGGGCCAAAGAGGTAGGTGTCCGAAAAGCATTTGGCTCCGCGAAAAAACAATTGATCGCGCAGTTTTTAAGTGAATCATTCATGACAGTATTGCTGGCGTTCGCTGTGTCTGTTTTGTTGCTGGTACTATTACAAAACCCATTCAATGAACTGGCTGACAAAGATAACTCGTTGCCCTTCGACAACCCTCTTTTCTGGGGCTTAGTCCTGGCATTCATCCTGCTAACTGGTTTTGTGGCCGGACTGTACCCTGCTTTTTATCTATCTTCTTTTCAGCCGGTGAAGGTGTTAAAGGGCGTTTTGCGGATAGGCCGTTTTGCAGCCTTGCCCCGCAAAGTGCTGGTGGTCGTTCAGTTTACCGTTTCTGTAGTCTTGATTATGGGGACCCTGATCGTTTATCAGCAAATCCAATACGCACACAACCGGCCCATTGGCTATGACCGGGAAAGCTTAATCTCCTTAGGAATGAACGATCCGAATTACACAGGCATACAGGAAGTAATCAGAACTGAATTGCTCAACACAGGAGTGGTGTCTGAAGTGGCTACTTCTTCCAGTTCTCTGACAGCCATAGGGAATGTTACAGGTGGCTATACCTGGCAGGGAAAAGACCCATACTTAGATGTGAGTTTTGTGAGATGTAATGTTTCACCTGACTTTGGCAAAACCGTAGGTTGGGATGTAGTAGCCGGGCGTGATTTTTCACGGGATTTTGCCACGGATACTACAGACGCCATTATCATCAACGAAGCGGCAGCAAACTATATGGGCTTAGAAAATCCGGTCGGACAAACCATTACTGATGTGGATGAGTTCGACAGTCCAAAATGGACTAAAACGATCATCGGCGTTGTCAAAAATATCATAACAGATTCTCCTTATGAGCCAGTCTGGCCGACCATTTACTTCTATGATGAAAGTGCTTTAAACCTGTTACATATCAAAGTAAACCCGGAAGAAAGCGCCAATACCGCCTTGCCAAAAATAGAGGCCACGCTAGGAAAAATAGTACCAACCGCTCTTTTCGATTACACGTTTGTGGATGAGGAATATGGCCAAAAATTCAGCCAGGAGGAACGAATCGGTAAGCTGGCTGGTATCTTTGCCGGTCTGGCCATCTTCATTTCATGTCTGGGTTTATTCGGGTTGGCTTCTTTCGTAGCCGAGCAAAGAACCAAGGAAATCGGTATCCGTAAGGTAGTGGGAGCCTCTGTGTTTCACCTTTGGAAGATGCTATCTACCGATTTTGTGGTGCTGGTGATCATCTCCTGCGGCATCGCTATTCCAATTGCTTATTACTTTTTAAGCGGGTGGTTACAACAATATGAATACCGCACCGACATCTTCTGGTGGCTATGGGGGATCACCTGTCTGGCAGCCGTGTTCATTACGTTACTGACGGTAAGCTATCAGACCCTGAAGACCGCCACCATGAACCCGGTAAAGAGTTTACGGTCGGAGTAAGAGGAGAAGTGAAAAAAAATCTTCCGTCTCAAGTGTGAGCAAATACTAAACTTTGTTTCCTTTTTGAGAGTTGAGGGCCCATGCGTGCTGATTTGTACCTATAGGTGATTTATATTTACTTTTGGGGATAAATACGGAAGCTTTTGTAAGTAATTGCGTTTTACCCTTTAGTAAACATCAAATCCATTGTAGCTACCGAAGGAAATATTTATTCCTACTTAACAATGAATTATCCTACTTTTCACCTAATTTGACGCTGAACCAATTTCACCGGATTTTATTCAAAGTTGAATATGTAAATTCTAAAGCAACAATAACCTAAAAGAAAAATCACATATGAAAAAGGTCTTCCTCCTCTCAATATTTACTGTCCTACTTGTGGCAATAAGTATTTCCGCACAAGCTCAGACCAAAAATTTGTTTAATGGCAAAGATTTGAAAGGATGGCACATTGATGTCCCTGAAATGGATAAAAATTCTGAAGCAAGAAGTCCTTTCATTGTCAGGGAGGGTGTGTTAGTAAGTTTGGGGACCCCAGGAGGGCATCTCATTACTGATGAAAATTATCAGGATTATCGCCTGGAGGTAGAATATCGCTTTGCCAATGAGCCGGGAAACTGTGGTGCTTTAGTACATGCCTCCACGCCACGCGCCCTGTATGAGATGTTTCCCAAGTCTATTGAAGTGCAAATGATGCATGAAAATGCCGGTGATTTCTGGTGTATTGTAGAAGATATCAAAGTACCTGATATGGAAGAGCGAAGAGGGCCAAAAGAAGAATGGGGCATTACCGAAGGTAAAGGCAGAAGAATACTTAACCTGACCGATGGTACTGAAAAACCGTTGGGAGAATGGAATAGGATGAGGATTGAATGTCTTGACCGGGAAGTAAAAGTATGGCTCAACGACGAGCTGGTAAATCATGGTTTTGATTGCACAGCAGACTCAGGTCAGATTGCTTTACAGGCTGAAGGTGCGGAAGTAGAATTCCGCAAAGTAGCTTTGAGGTCCATTATAAAGCTCACCGACTGAATAAAGGATACTTAAAATCAGCGTGCATGAAACTTTTTTATATCCTTGACTATGTTCTAAATTTTCAAACTACGTGCATGGCTTTAAATGAAAACCTAATTCGCTCTATCTCAAACCCTTAGCAAAATTGTCGGATAGGGTAATGGAGAGTATAAAAAAGCTTTTAGCAAAACTATGATCAGAACAGTTACCATATGGTTATCCGTGGTTATGCTCAGTTACAGCTGTGGTCCTCAGCCATCCACAAACCTCGAACAGGGCAAACCATCCACCAATAAAAATGGATTTGTCATTGAGCAAGATGAGGAAAAAGGTACTATATCTGTCTTTCGGGGGGATGTCCAGGCACCCATACTCATACAAAATGCGAAGGTAGATTTCCGGCCGTATTTGCATCCCATCATGGCTCCTGATGGTAAAGGTATACTCACCCAGTACAGTCCCGGTCATCATAAGCACCAGACAGGACTGTACTGGGGCTTTACCCGGGTCAATGGCCGTGACTATTTTCACAACCCCCAAGGCGACTACTGGCGGCGTGTCTCAGCGAAGGTCATCGAGGGAAAAGGACCGCAAGTCCAATGGCAGACGGTATATGATCTGCTTGACTCAACAGGCAACACCATTCTTACTGAAACACAAAACTGGAAGATGCGTGAACACAACGGGAAATTTCTGCTAGACCTGGAATGGAAAGGTGAAGCAAAAATGAACATCACCATCGGCAAATACGATTATGGGGGCTTATTCCTTCGTATGCCATGGCGTGAGGGGATTCCCGGAGAAGTGGTCAATGCTGCCCGCCAACGCAATGAAAAGGCAGAGGGACAACATGCTATGTGGGTGGATGTAGGCATGCAGGTGGAGGGACGTGATGACTTTGCCCACATTGCCATCTTTGATCATCCGGATAACCAGGGTTACCCCCAGGCATGGCGGGTCGACGGGCAAATGGGAATCGGTCCTGTAAGGGCACGCGCGGGCGACTGGAAAATTGGCAAAGGTGAAACGGAAGTCATCCGACATCAGTTGGTGGTCTATACCGGAGATCTCAATGATGTGGAACTGACTCATCTTTGGGAAGAGTTCAGCGATCAGCAATCCACCTACTCAACGGCCGCGTTGTGGAAGATAGCCCAGCAAGAGGGGCGAGAAGCCAAATTCCTGACACCACAAGAAGCGGTTAACAACATGACGCTGATTGACGGATTCAAAGTCAATGCCTGGGCCTCTGAACCCATGATGACACAGCCCATGGCCTTTTGCTGGGACGATCGCGGCAGATTATGGGTAGCAGAAAACCGGGACTACGAATCCAGAGGCCACGGTTTCTCTAATGCTGGTGACAGCCGTATCCTGATTTTAGAAGATACTGATGGAGATGGGGTGGCCGACAGCCGAAAAGTCTTTATGGAAGGGATTGCCTTTCCAGCTGCCATTGCCGTTGGTTTTGACGGAATCTTTCTGGGCGCTCCGCCTAATTTACTCTTCGTTCCGGATCGTGATGGTGATGATAAGGCGGATATGGAGGACATCGAGGTGCGTCTGACAGGTTGGGGTATTCGCGACCGCCACGAGACACTGAACAGTCTGCACTGGGGACCGGACGGTTGGTTGTATGGATGCCAGGGATTTGCTACCCCTTCCAAGGTGAGAAAACCCAAAGGCAAGGGACGCCTTTACAAACACAATGATCCCTTCCCCGAGGATATCCTGGAAGGAGAAGGAGTAGACATCAATGGTGGGGTCTGGCGGTATCATCCGACTAAAGATCGGTTTGAGGTCGTAGCCCATGGCTTTAGCAACCCCTGGGGCATAGATTATGACGCCAAAGGCCAGCTTTTCATCAGCGCCTGTGTCATTCCACATCTCTGGCATGTGATTCCTGGGGGAATCTATCACCGTCAGGGTGGGCAGCATTTCAATCCCTATGTCTATAGTGATATCAAGACCATCGCTGACCATCGCCATCGGTCAGCGCATGGTGGGGCACGGGTGTACTTATCCGATGCCTTTCCTGAGTCCCAGTATGGCCGCATTTTTATGGCCAACATCCACGAGCATGCTGTCTTATCGGATGTGTTGGAGCGCAAAGGTTCCGGCTTCACCGCCCATCATGGCGACGACATGCTGATGGCCAACAATGCACAATGGGTAGGTTTTAGTATGGAAATTGGTCCCGAAGGTGCCTTATATGTACTAGACTGGCACGATGCCGATATTTGCGGACAGGAAGTAGTCAATGAAGAGACGGGCCGGATATTCAGGATCACGCCTAACGTGTCGCAGGCAGAAGACTGGCAGGGTCGTTATGCGGATCTGGCGAAAATGACAGACCAGCAGTTGGTGGAGCTACAAACCCGCCAAAGTGACTGGCATGCACGGAGGGCCAGAATCATTCTGCAACACCGTGCCGCCAAGGGGAACTTGGAGGTTAACACCCATGAGCGACTGCGTAAAATTTTCAGGACACACACCCATCCGGACTGGCGGCTACGTGCCCTGTGGTCCCTGCACGTGACAGGCGGGTTTAATGAAAATACACTCGTAGAGGTGTTGGAAGATCAGGATGAATACATACGCGCCTGGGCCATACAACTGCTCTGTGAAGATCAGGCTCCATCCAAAGCAGCCCTTGCAAAATTCAATCAGATGGCCCGCCAAGATTCCTCCCCGGTCGTGCGCCTATACCTGGCATCTGCCTTGCATCGCCTCGATCACCAGGCACGCTGGCCAATCGCCGGGGAACTGATCTTGCACGGGGAAGACAGCAGTGACCATAACCTTCCGAAAATGATCTGGTTTGGCATGGAGCCTCTCGTAGCTGAGAACCCAAACCGTGCTCTTGAACTTGCCTCAAAAAGTGAGCTGCCAATGCTGGCACAATTCATAGCACGCCGTACGGTGGATGCAGATGCAGTGGAAACCCTGGTGGCATGGATAGGGCGACAGCCCAAGACGCAGCTCAGCTTATTGGAAGGGATGCAGGACGGGCTGGAGGGTCGGTATGATCTGAGGGCTCCCTCCAACTGGAAGGCAGTCTATGCCAAGCTGCTGCAGTCAAACGACAGCGTCAGCCGATTAGCCTTGGAACTGGCACAACAATTTGGTGACACCGAAGCAGCAAAGCAGTTCCTGGCTACCTTAAAGGACAAAAATACTTCCCTTGAACAGCGTCGTAAAGCTCTGCAGGCACTCTCAGCCCAGCAAAGGCAAGAGCTTATAGAAGCACTTCCGGTATTGCTCGATGATCCGGGCCTTCGCACCGATGCCATCCGGGCCATCGCAGGATTTGATAGTGAGCACCTGGGAAAAATACTCTTGGAGCGATACGATAGTTTCACGGCTGACCAGCAACGGGAGGTGGTGCAAGCCCTGGCCTCCCGTCCGACATACGGCTGGTTACTTACCCAAGCATTGAAAAATGAGGTAGTCCCAAAAAGGGATGTGCCCGCTTACGTCGCCCGGCAATTGCGGCGGGTAGTAGGCAGCGGTTTTGTAGAAGTGTGGGGACCTATAGATGAACTGCCCAGCAATGAAATGGCAGCAGCGTATGCTACATACCGGAACCTGCTTACCAACAAATCCATTGCTGGTGCCAGTGTCATCAAGGGGCGGACCATTTTTCAGCGTACTTGTGGGGCTTGCCATACAATGTACGGAGAAGGAGGCAGTATAGGGCCGGACATCACCGGCTCGAACCGGGCGAATCTGGACTACTTGCTCAGCAATGTGTTGAACCCAAGCGGAGAAATCCAGGAAGACTATAAAATGGTGGTGATCATCACGCGGGACGGCCGCACTTATTCAGGCAACGTCGCCTCGGAGAGTGAACGGCAGCTCACACTGCGTGTGGTGGGACAGGATGTTGTGGTGATCAATAAATCAGACATACAATCGCGTGAAGAGACGCCTGTTTCTATGATGCCAGCCGGGTTGCTTGAAACCTTGACTGATGCCGAAGTGCTTGATTTGGTGGCCTACTTACGTACCACCGAGCAGGTAGTTTTGCCCTAAGCAGGAGAAGTAAGCATCATCATTTTCTAGCCTTTCAGGCGTCGGTCAAACTCATGTGGATTGATATTTACTAGCCTGAGGGAAGCATGGGCGGGATGCTGTGGATTCAGCAGATAATTGTACTCTCGAGGCGATTGTGCGGAAGGAACGCGCATGATCCAGTACCTGCCTTCCTGTATCCATTGCTCGGTGATACCGGCCAGTTCCGCAAATAGGGTAGTAGTGCCAGTTGTTGGGCAGCGCTGCGGCACTTAGTGTGAGCATGCTGCTATCGTCCCGAATTTCCAGGGTCATCAAAACCTGTTGTTCCGGGACTTTGCCGCTGGTATTGGCTAGTGCCTCAATTTTGGCCAGCGCAATGCTTTGTGCAGTATACAGCAGCCTGGTTCCTTTACGGTGCCATCTGCCGGATGTGTAGAGTCCTCCCGTACCTTGCAGATCACTGGCGCGTTTCTGATGAGTGATTCTATAGACGTACATGCAGCAAGCTAGGAGTAGATCCCCCACTCGATACGCAGCAATACTTCTTTGACATGCTCACGACCCAGAGGACTTGCCAGGAGTTGTAGCGGAATACGGTCACCGAGTGCCAGGTTCTTTTGTGCAAGCCAGTCACGAAAATCCGTTACATCGCCGAAAGTATCTATTCCTTGTGTCCATAGCTCCGCCAGCTGAATGATGGTCTGTGATTCCAGCTCGGAGAGTTTGATATTTGACCGGTAGCGGCGTTGCAAGGTGCTTTCCGATATGCCCAGGATACGGCTCATAGACAGGTTGCTTAGTTGCAACTTTTGCTGCAGGCTTTTTACGGATGATACTGGCAGACCGGCTTCTGAAAGCGATAACAAGTCTAAAGCGCTGTGAAAATGCTCGCCCTCTTTTGGCGTCAGGGTCAAGGCGTCTAATAACTGAAAAAGCGGAAAGTCTGCCGATACGTTCATAAGCAAATGAATTAATATATTCAGTTCAAATGACCGCCATAGATAGAACGTAATGATCAGGGCAAAAGTTGCCAGATCATAAAATACGCAGACTTATTGATTACGTTAAAAAGCTTTATATGTTCCATTGGGCATTATTGTTTTAAACAGATTAATTGTTACACGGCTTTTTCATAAAAGATCATAGGTAGTGCGCCACAAGTAATGCTGTTTACAGAATAATGTATGATCTTGCCAAACAAAAGCTATGTCAGATCAGATCAATTGTCCATCCTGTCAGTCGGATAAGGTAAAGCGTAACGGGCATATCCATAACGGCAAACAGAATTACCAATGCAAAAGCTGCGGTCGTCAATTTGTAGCCCATCCTAACAAGAAGTATATTAGCCAAGAGGAACGTGAGATGATTGACCGCTTGTTACTGGAACGTATCCCGGCGGGGCACCGCTCACTGGCAGGCATCTGTAGGGTGATGAGAGTGAGCCAGACCTGGTTACTGGACTATGTATCCAAGCTCTATGAAACACTACCGGATGATCTGAACGCTGAGCAATCGCCTCCTTCTATCAGAGAGTATCTGGATGATAATTTTGATAAACTTATTTATGAACTATCTCCTCTAAAAAAAATGCTGTGCCAATTGAGTCTACAGACTCATGGCAGGATATTGCCCCAGATACAGCAGATGAAGTAGCTGATAGTCAAGGGTTTGTAGAAGGTGTACTCCGAGAAGGGCTAGATGACCCGCTCATCAACCAAGGCTATGAATACAAGGATAGTTTATTTTTAGCGGACGCCGCGCGGAGGTGTTCCGCTGTGAGGCTGATGAACTATGGAGTTTTGTAGGGGAGAAAGCCAACAAACAATGGGTGTGCATGGTCATGAATACGTATAACCGACAGATCATTGCCCTACACATTGGCGGGCGGGGCATTGATGATGCCTGGAAACTATGGAACAACGTTCCCCCTGCTTTTCAACAGCAGGCTTGCTTCTTCACAGATTTCTGGAAGGCTTATAACATCTTGGAAGATGACCAACATGTGGCGGCAGGCAAAGAAAAAGGCTTTGTGAATCACTTGGAACGCTTCAACTGTACCTTACGTCAACGCTGTAGCCGATTGGTCAGAAAAGCACTCTCTTTCTCTAAAAAACAAAGTAACCATGTGGGAGCCATCAAATATTTCATCTGCCATTATAATCAACACTTAGCATTACATCTGTAGCACTACCCCAGAAACATCCATGGATAAAAACAACAGTATTATATTTTTTTCAAAACCAAATCGGGTTTCCCCGGAAGTTTTTTGCTATGAAGCCGGTATCTGAAACCATTAGAAAACAGAAACTTCCTGACAAGCATTTCCGGTTTTGGTATCTTTACCCCTTATTTTACTCATGTTGTAACTTCTCACTTCCGGTGAATGTACATCTGTCATAACAGTGAGTTAAATCTGTTGCTTTTCCCTTTAGACTTGTTCTTCAAAACCAGACAGCTTCCGAGTTAACAAACTTGGTTTACTTTTCAAAGTAAAGCGCTTGGTTAAACTCATGCCAAAAAGTTGGGGCTCTTTTATTTGGTAAGTAGCTCTTACCACAATTTCTTTAATCAATAGAATTCCCCGAGGCTCTGCCTCGGGTGTTGCGTAAGGATATTTACATTTGTGAGTATGAGCCTCCGTGGCGCGGCGAACATATTCACAGGAGTCATAACAAAAGCTTGCTTTTGTATCACTTTGTTTGT
>JBBSNI010000202.1:0-9727 GCA_038232695.1 Cytophagales bacterium | reverse complement strand
TTGAAGGCGAAAATTGTCAGTACAGGGTTCTGAGGAAGTCATTTTTTGGCTGCATAGCAGCGCTATGGAGACAAAAAATGGCGAACTCAGGCTCCTGTAATGATGATTTGTAGCCCAAAGGGTAAAGTTTAAACATGCTCTTAATCCCTTATGACGAAAACTTCCTATTGTAACACAAATGTAAGCCGCAAAGTTAAACTTGTCAATTTTGTTTCAGGACAATTACTTTCATCACTCATTGCGCAGCGAATCTACCGGATTTACCTGGGCTGCTTTGATAGTTTGGAAGCCGACACTCAGCCAGGCAATAAGTAAGGCCGCCAATCCGGACCCGGCAAAGTACCACCATTCCAGATCAATGCTAAAGGCAAAACCTTGCAGCCACTGCCGCGCGACAAAGTAGCTAATAGGCAAGGCAATGAATATCGCCACCAGCACCATCTTGGTAAAGTCGCCGGACAACAGATAGACAATGCCGAAGTCACTGGATCCGAGTATTTTGCGAATACCAATCTCTTTGAGTCGGCGCTCGGCGGTGAAGGCGGCTAAGCCGAATAACCCCAAGCACGAAATAAGGATGGCAATACCCGCGAAGTATTTGGATAGCGTAGACACACGCTGCTCGGCAGCGTAGAGCACTTGATAATCCTGATCCAGAAATTGATAATCGAGGGTAAACCCCGGATTGTAGGACTGATAAAACTTTTGAAGCTGCTCAATGCTCTCGCCTTCCCGGCCGGCTTCAATTTTAACCATGATCTTATCCGTGTCTTTAGGTGCCAGCATGAAGAACAATGGCTTGACGCTTTCGTGAAGTGATTGGAAATGAAAGTCTTTAGCCACGCCCACAATTTCTACCTCCGTGCCCCATCGGTTTATGACTTTACCAATAGGATCGTTGAGTCCCATCGCAGCAATAGCGGCCTCGTTAAATATGATTTTAGTGCTATCGGTGCTAAAGTCCCTGGAATAAGTTCGCCCTGCGACCATCTCAATACAGAGGGTTTCAATCATGCCATAGTTGACCCATATAATCTCAAATGGAATAATATCATCCGGGTTCTTCCCCTCCCACTGAAGACCGGTAGTACTGGATTGTCCTCCCATCAATCGGTGAGTGGTGCTTGATGCATTGACGACGCCCGGTACATTTTTTACCTCCGCCAGAAAGGTCTCCAGACTCTCTTTTACCTTTCCTTCTATTCCAAAATAGATCACGTTGTCTTTGCTGTATCCCAGATTTTTGGTTTGCACAAATTCTATCTGCCGGTAGACCACCAATACCGATACGATTAAAATCACCGATAGTACGAATTGAAAGACGACCAATCCTCGACGGGCGAAGAGTTCCCCCACCGCACTGTTGAGCTTGCCCTTCAGAACCGTTACCGGGTTGAAACCAGAAAGATATAAGGACGGATAGCTACCGGCTATCAGACCGGTAAAGATCGTAATGCCCAGCGCGGATAAGATAAGGTTGATGTCAAAAGTTAGTGCCAATTGCTTTCCTGTAATCTGGTTGAATTGGGGGAGAAAAAGTGCTACCAATAGTATAGCCGTAACCAGTGATAGAAAAGCCATCAACAAAGACTCTCCCAAATACTGAGAAACCAACGTACTCCTGCTGGCTCCTACGGCTTTCTTTATTCCTATTTCCTTTAATCTTCTGGAGGCTTTTGCTGTGGAAAGGTTCATGAAATTGATACAGGCAATGACCAGGATAAAGAGGGCAATGATAGAAAATAGGCGAACGTATTCTATTCTTCCTCCGGCTTGTACGCCATTTTCATAGTTGTTGTACAGGTATCTATCAGAATAAGGTCTAAGCAATATATCGACATTAGATTCTTCGTCTTTCGATCGTATGAATCCGGCAATTTTAGCCTTGAAATCATTCAGGTCAGTATCTTTTCTTATTAGCAAAAACGTACTGGGTGCCGTCCTGCCCCAATCAGTAGGTTCTGCCCCCATCAAGTCTTTAAATACCTTAAAGGACAAGACAAAATCGAACTGGTCAGAAGAGTTAGGCGGAATGTTCTTGAAAATACCGGAAATGAGATACTGCTGATCATGTTGAAATGTTACCAACCTACCAATGATATTTTCGGTGGTGTTAAATAGCTTCATTGCCAGCCCTTCTGATATGACCATCGACTTTTTATCAGACAATACCTGGTTCGCGTCTCCTTGAATAAGATCGTATGAAAACATCTTGAAGAAATCTTTCGCGGCGTACAGTCCATCTGCCTTGACGTTTTTCTCGTCTATCGAAAGGGTGAAAGAGGGAATTTCCATACCGGTAGTCGTCGCTACTGCGTATTCAACTTCGGGCATTTCGTCGGCTAAAGTCTCCGCCAAAAAAACGGGAGTTGCCCTCTCCGTCGATGTGCCTTCCGCAGTAGGGCGAAGCAGCATAGCTTGATAAAGCTGACTACCCTTCTGATGAAACTTGTCCACACTCAATTCATCGTTCACCCACAGGTAAATCAATAAGGCGCAAGCCAATCCGGATGAAAGGCCAACCAGGTTGATGAAGAAGGTACTTTTGTGACGCTGGAAACTTCTAAAGGAAATGATGAAATTGTGTCGTAACATAACAGTATGATTAGTTGGGTAATACTTTCTTTTCTTGATATAATCAGGATGTAAAAACATTAATACATTGAACCAGTAAAGCACTTTTGCCTTCCACAGTCCTTGCCTCTCTATCCTGCGCTGGAACAGTTCGTACAAGTCGCCTTCTACTTCATCCAGCAAGTCCGGGTGGCAGTACCAGCACAGAAAGCGGGTGGCTAAATGCGGAGGTGAGGCGTTATGATTGTCCTTGTCACTCATTTCTCAAGCTATCTACCGGATTAGCGAGGGCGGCTTTGATGGATTGGAAGCTGACGGTGAGCATGGCGATGAAAGTTGCGAGCAAACCGGCCAGCGCAAATATCCACCAGGGCATTGGCACCCGGTAGGCAAAATTTTCTAACCACTGTTGTAACGCATACCAGGCTATTGGTGTGGCAATCACAAAGGCAATGAGCACCAGCATCAAAAAGTCTTTAGACAATAGCCAGACGATGCTACTTTCGGTAGCCCCCAGCACCTTACGAACACCAATCTCTTTGGTGCGCTGCATAATGGTGTAGGAGATCAGACCTAGCAATCCTATGCAAGCAATAAAGATTGCCACTCCGCCGAAGTAGATAAAGAGTCGCCCAAAGCGCTCCTCAGCCCGGTAATTCTGGTCAAAAGCTTCGTCTAGGAAGAAGCAGTTAAAGGGTCGCTGGGGAGCCAGCGTTTGCCATTGTGCTTCTAAGGCAGCGATGGTCGCTGGTATATTATCGACGCTTATACTCAGTGAGAAGAAGCGGGCAAAGGTAGGTCCTAGCTGAATGGTTAACGGCTCAATTTCCTGTTGTAGTGATTTAAAGTGGTAGTCTTTCACCACCCCGATAATCTCTCCCTCCACTCCAAACTGAGAGAAACGTTTACCAATAATATCTTCCGGCGCGGCGTAGCCATAGCTCTTTGCCAGTGCTTCGTTCACGATCAGGGCGGACGTATCGGTGACGAAGTTACGCGAGAAAGCTCGTCCGGCGACGAGTTTCATCTCATACTGACTGAGAAAATCATGGTCGACATAGAACAGGTTCACGTTACTGGCTTGCATATCGCCCGCCGGATTTTCTATTTCAGAGAAAGCGCCGCTATTTGTTTGCCCCGGAACGCTGGAAGAGAATGACAAGGATTGAACTGAGGGATAGGTTCCTAACTGCTGCTTGAAGGTTTCTATTTTTTCCTGAATGGTATCATCTCTCTGAAAGTCAATCACTAGCATTTGGTCTTTCTTGAAACCTAACGTCTGGTTGCGCATATAATTCAGTTGAGTGTATACCACCGCTGTACCCGCGATCAGGATGATGGAGATAGCAAACTGGGTGGTCACCAGGGCTTTACGCAGCAGTACGCCACGCTGGCTACTGCTAAAGCGCCCCTTTAGGATAGACACCGATTTGAAGCGAGAGAGTACCAGCGCCGGATAGAGTCCCGCCAATAGTCCCACTCCCGAAGCGATGGCCAGGAATAGGGGCAGATAGTACGTATGCTGAAGGATACTCGTTGTAACTACCTTTCCCGCAAGTTGATTAAAGGCTGGTACCAGCAATTGGCTAAACAGCAGTGCTATGATGAAGGCTAGCAGGCTGAGCAAAAGCGATTCGCACAAGAACTGCCCGATGAGTTGTCGTCGCACAGCTCCGACCACCTTTCGGATGCCTACTTCTTTAGCGCGTTCGGTAGCCCGGGCAGTAGCCAGATTCATAAAATTAATGCAAGCGATCAGCAAAATAAAAGCACCAATAATCGAGAAGATTTTAATATTAGTAAGACTGCCCGTTTTAGGAGCACCTCGTTCAGAAAAATAGACATTTGATAGAGGTTCTAAGAAAAGGTGGAATTTCATATCTCCGTCTTCTACTTCATTATCAGTGTATTTGGCCAGCAAATCAGGTAGTTTGTTTTCTACACTCAGTGGATCAGCCTGCTCGGATAATAAGACATAAGATTCGTAACCGAAATTACCCCATTGTTCGTTTCGGTCAGGCGTCAACTTTTCCAGGCGGGTAGATAGTGAGAGCAGTACGTTAAAGGTGAAGTTTGAATTTTCCGGTATATTTTCCATCACTCCCGTCACGGTATAGTCATCGTCCCCTTCAATATCCAGACGCTGGCCCATGGGATCTTCTTCGCCGAAGTATTGCTTAGCAGCATCTTCAGTAAGCACGATACTAAAGGGGGCTTTCAAAGCGGTTTGAGGATTACCCTGTAACAGGTCAAAGTTGAACATCTTGAAAAAGGTAGAGTCGGCCATCATCGCCTTATCCTCCTGAAAAGTTTTCTCTCCTTTTTGAATCAGAAAGCCAGCACCGTCAAGCCGCACCATGTCTTCCACTTCCGGGAAGTCTTGTTTCATATAAGCGGCCATCGGAGCCGAGGTGACACCAATGTTAATCGTCTCGGTAGGGGTTTTAATATCCGTGACCACCCGGTAGATGCGGTCGGCTTTGGTGTGGAAGCTATCGTAGCTTAGCTCATGCTGTACATAAAGATAAATGAGCAGGCAGCAACTCATGCCGATAGCCAGTCCCAATACGTTGATGACAGCATAAAACTTATGCTTGAGGATGTTCCGTGTAGCGACTTTAAAGTAATTTCTAAACATAGCCGTATGATTTATAGGATAACAATTCTTTCTTCTTTGTATA
Organism: Cytophagales bacterium; assembly: GCA_038232695.1. Lineage (GTDB taxonomy): Bacteria > Bacteroidota > Bacteroidia > Cytophagales > Cyclobacteriaceae > JAJNNC01. Next base: position 4,472 of record JBBSNI010000202.1, on the reverse strand, counting down.
TAATCCGGGTGCAAAAACATCAGCACATTGAACCAGTAAAATGCTTTTGCTTTCCATAAGCTTTGTGTTTCCAACCTGCGCTGAAATAGTTCGTATAAATCGCCTTCCACCTCGTCCAGCAAATCCGGGTGGCAGTACCAGCGCAGGAAGCGGGTGGCTAAATGAGGCGGCTTATGGTTTGGCGACTGATGCATTTCTTAAATATTTCCTCCATCCCACACCACTTTCGGAATCGCCTGCCAAAGCTCATTGCGCAGGGCGCGGGCTTCCCGCAGGGCTTCTTTGCCGGAGTTAGTGATGGTAAACAGGCGTTTCTTCCGGCCGCCCCTTTCCTCGGTAGCGCCGCCCATGTAGGAGTGCAGAAAGCCTTTCTGTTCCAGCCGCATCAGCGCTTTGTGTACCGAACTGACGGTCACGGTGCGTCCGGTGCGCTGCTCTATTTCGTCGGTAATGCCTAAGCCGTATGCATCGTCATATAAGATACCGACAGTGAGCAATACGAGTTCTTCAAATTCACCAAGGTGGGTTCCTTTCATCTTTTGTTTCGTAAATGTCTAACAAATCACAAGCACTGTGCCAGGGCTCCTATGAAGCGTATAAGCCCTTTTCCATTATTTTTGTGTTCGGAAACGGTCAATTAGTGTACGATACCGGACGAGATGAGGATATATGATCGCTTTTTTCTTAAACACAAAGGACACAAAGCATACACTGAGAACACAAAGGTTTAAGTCACTATCTTAGTGCCCTTTGCGGCCGCCGCTGCGGTGTCATAACTTTGTGTCCTTTGTGGTTCAGTACACGCTCACAGATAGCACAAAAGCAACCTTCCTGATCTCCATCACAATGTATAATAAACTTCCTGCTCATGATCATGCTGGCGGATGAAGCCATCCAGCGTCAGGTCGGTGAGCATACGGGTGGCCCGGCGTTTGGAGACGTTGATGATCTGCATGAACTGTTTGAGCGTGATGCGTTCGTGTTTTTCCAGGTAAGACAAAAGCTTGCGCTCATTATGATCGGGGTGGGGCAGGGAAGGGGCTTTTGTCAACGCACCCTTGCGCATCAACTCAATAGTCTTTTTGCTGGCTGGCAGGCACTTGTCGCGCTGGCGGATGTAGACCAGGCGTTCGTCCTGCTGGTTTTTGATGTAATGGGGCTTGTCGCTGCTCTCCCGGATGGTCACGACCAGCACGGTTTTCTCCGTCTCTTCGTCTTCTATCTCATCAAACTTGAGCGCCACCGGCGGGTCGCAGTAAAAGTCGGCGGCGGTTTCGAGAATGTACTTTTCTTCTTCCGGGTCTACACCTGCAATGGTCTTATCGTCCTTGACGCCTACCAGTATTTTCCCGCCTGTGGTGTTGGCAAAGGAGGCAATGGTTTTGGCGATCTTTTGCGGCTCCCGGACGGTCTGCTTGAAATCAAGGTTCTCGCCTTCTCCTTTGTAAATGATATTTTTAAGCATAATTTTTAACCGATCAAAACCTTGTACCTACAACAACCTTCTCCCTGTAAACGTTTGTCCTTCCGTTGGCATTATATACCTGCATCATGATCAGGTAATACCCCATCGGGACGGTCTTTTGGTGCTGGTCGGTGCCATCCCAGACCACAAAACCTTCCTGCGCCAGAGTCTGGTTTTGTACCAGGTCTTTGACCTTCTGCCCGCTGGCATTGAAGATACGAATGGTCGCCAGGTTGCCCGGCTCAGCAAACCGGTAAAATATCCGGGTATAGTCGGCCATGCCGGTCTGGTCAGGGGTAAACACTTTGGGGTCTGCGCTGATGGAGGCGGGGTTTTCCGGTGAGTCCATCCATTGGGAGTTGCGGTAGCCGGGGGTAGCAAAACCCACCAGGCTGGCTGCCGAGTTCCACAGAGTAGCGTCGTCGGCAGGCTCCTGCCAACTGATCCTTTCCAGCGATACGCCTGCTTTTGTTTTCAGCAAGCGGTGGTGGTATTGTTCGTCATAGTGCAGCCGCTGTATGAGCGTATCGTCCGCGTCCAGCAAAGCCAGCGTCCCTTCCGTGGCGGGCAGGGTGGGCAAACGGGTTTTTACGGTGTTCTCCAGCCGGGTAGCCGGATAATCCGCCTTGAGTATTTTTGTGTCGGAAGTAAAAGCCAGGTATTGTTGTGGTTCTATCACGAGCGTTTCGGGCAATAGGATCGTTTCGTTGGCGGTGTCTTCTTTGATACGCACAAACTTCCAACCTTTCAGGTCAATGAATTTTTCCGAAGCATTGTACAATTCCACAAAATCAACCCCGCCCGGACGTGGTGCAAACAGTAGCTCACTCAGCAGTACCTCTCCTTTCACCGCTTTCTCAGGCTTGCCAAAGGTAGCTGAACCATAGCCTTCCGCGATCATATTGCCGGCACAGTCAGTGATATACTGTACGGTGACCGTAAGGCGTTCTCCGGCAGGCAAAGGGGCATTGAAGGTCAGGTTGACCGCTTTTTTGTTTTCCGAAAGAACAGCTTGCTGCACCGATAAGCCAGCAGACAAAGCAAAACGCTCCGGGCTGACGCTGCTGCCATCCAGCTTTTCGTCAAACTGTACCTGCACTACGCTGTCGCTGACGGCGAAAGCCCGCAACAGTTGAGGGCCTTGCCGGTCAGGATTGGGCTGGCTCACGGAGTTGACAGCACCGGGCGTGCCACCGGCAGGGTTTATAGAAGCGGTCCAGTTGTCACGCTCACCGCAGGGGCGTGTAATGTCTACCATTTCCAGCGACCAGCCGCCTTGCTTTTTCTGCGCATCGTTGTACCAATCATCGGTGTAATCCACGGAGAAAATTTCTATGCCTTGTTCGTTGGTCAGCCGCAGGTAGTCGCCTGTAGCATTCAGAGAAGGGAAGTTACTCAGCGCCAGCGTTTGGTATATCAGCGATAAGTCGGAGTAGTCGCCTGTGGCACAGAGCAGCAGGCGTTCGCCGGGCATGATGATGGCGGCCGGAAAAACGGCGGTGCTGCTGCCATCGCTCAATTTAAGACGGCTCAGGTCGATGATTTTCCCCGTAGGGTTCAATAACTCTATATATTCTGCTTCCGGCAAACCTACCGGTGGCGAAGGGTCTGCCATGATCTCTGTCATGAGCAGTTCCTGGTAAGAAGGTGCGGTGCCCATGCCTACCGAATGCACAGAAGCCGGAACGATGCCTTCCGGGTGCAGAAAAGACTGAATTTGGAGGGAATACACCTGTTGCGGCTGAAAATCCTGCCCAAACACCAGGCGCACCGTGTAGGCATCTACCAAGACAACGGCGGCCGGATAGCCAAAGGTAGACACTTCAAAATTCCCCTTTACTTCAGCAGCCGTTTTGTCCAGAGGCACTTTAAAACGAACAGTCATCGCCGAAGTACCGCTGATCGCTACGGACACTACCAAAGGGTCATATACGATGGCACCGCGAAGATTCTCTGATACATTACCTTTTCTGTCCCGCACGGCAGTAAGGAGAAACGGATAAGCGCGCAATGGCTGGAGTGGTGTATCAAAATAAACAATGACTTTTGAAGAATCTACAATATTGGTTTCTATCGATGGTATTGCCAGACCGTTTACAATAAAATCTTCTTTGCGCAAACTTGCTACCGCTTTGGAAAAGCTAAGTTGTACGGCGGTAGGGGAGATCGCCTCCACCGCTGCCAAAGTCACATCACGGTGGTGTATTGTCACTGTAAGCGGTTGCGTAAAAACGTTGCCCTGGCTGTCGGACAAACGCTGGATGGCCAGGCTGTTCGTATCTTCCGGGATGGATTCGGAGAATTGCAGATAAACCGTAGCCTGATCAATACCTGATACCCACACGCTGTCCGGACTTCCGGCAGGAGACAGGTAGTAGTTTTGCTTGTCCTGCGCCGTGAGCAGTTCCAGCGGTTCATCAAATACCAGGCGCAGCCGGGAAGGCGACATCCACTGCCAGGACAACAAGGCAGGCGGCTGCCGGTCGTATACAAAAGATTTTTCTTTAGGCTGCGTAATTGTATTACCCGCCAGGTCGGTGACGCCCGCCACAGACACCGTGTATTTGACTAATGGCTGCAAATCTTTGGGTAGCGTAAGGGCTACAGACCGCCGGTCAGGCTGAAGCGCCATGCGCACCGGCGTCCCGATCTGCTGGTTCATCTGCCACCGCCCAGGCTCATCGAGAATAACTTCATCGAAGGTAATGAGCAACTGCCTGTTGTCCAGTGCTTGTATCGCAGCGATAGCAGGCGGTTTGGTATCATAAAAAAACCGGTAAGCAGGGGTCGCCAGCCACTTATTTTCTTCGTCGGTCAGATGGCCGAAAGTTAGCGTATGCAGCTTATTTTCCGCCAAAGCTGTACCGAAGATCAGATGCACCAGCCGGGCGTTGCCCGTGTGGACGACCGCCGCCTGTGGGTGGTTGGTTTCCAGGTTTATCCAATAATTGGCAACATTTTCTGCACTGGAAACAGTTAGGGGTTTTCTAAAATAGACATCTACCTG
>JBBSNI010000201.1:0-9803 GCA_038232695.1 Cytophagales bacterium | reverse complement strand
CGTATCTCAGGCATCCCATACAAGAGGTCTTGTAGCTGGCTTTGGTGCTGGGCAGCCGCTTCAAAGCGTTTGTATTCTAAGGCTGCCCTGCGGCGGGCAAGCAGCAGCACCCAGCCTATGTAGAGCAAAGACCCTATGAGAAAGATCAGAAATATCATCAGGTGATAGTAGAAGAAGATAAGACCAAAGACAGTGACGGTGAACACAGAAAAGAGCACGTTGAGCGACTGGGCGGTAAGGAAGTCTTCAATACGCTGGTTGTCGCTGATGCGCTGAAAGAGATCGCCCAGGTTCTTTCTTTCAAAGAAGGCGTGGGGCAAGTGCATCATCTTTTGCAGGAAGCTGGACAGGAGCGAGATGCTCACCCGGTTGCCTACGTAAAGCAAGAGGTAACTGCGCACCACTTCCCCTACGGTCTGGGAAGCAAACAGCACTACCTGGGCAATCAGGATGATATAGATAAAGTGCAGGTTTTGATGCTGGATGCCTTCGTCTACCAGGGCTTGAGCCAGGAAGGGAAAGACCAACTGGATTAGGCTGATGACTACGACACTCAAGAGCAACTGAGAGAGATAGCGGCGGTAGGGAGAGAGGAAAGGCAGCAGAAAGCCCCACCCGTTGGCAGGGGAGGTTTTGTGCTTATCATGCTCATCAAAGGCAGGCGTAGGTTCTAAGAGCAGCAGAACCCCTCGCTGCGTTTGGCTGTCCTGCCAGCCTTCTAAAAATTCTTCCCGTCTGTAGCGCAACCGTCCGGCGGCAGGGTCAGCCACATACACATACTTTCGGCTTACCTGATAAATGACGATAAAGTGCTGATCCCGCCAGTGGGCGATACAGGGCAGTAATACGTCCTTCTGAAGCGTATGCCAATCTACAGCGACCGCCTCTGTACGGTAACCCAATTTTTCTGCTGCATGGGATAGGCTGAGCATAGATACGCCTTGCTTGCTCATAAACGTAGCCTCCCGCAATGCTTCCAAAGCATGATGCCGCCCATAGAACTTCCCAACCATCCGCAAACAGGTGGGTCCACAGTCCATGTAGTCTAGCTGACGGTAAATGGGGAAGCGTTTCATAAAATGAGAGGGTTGGTTTTTTTTGACTTAAAATAGTTTGAGCGGTAATGCTGAGACAGCATATCATAAAGGATCATTTCATTGAGGCGCTGATCACTGGCAAAAATTCTGTTCATCAGCATATGGATGTAACTTTCTAAAAGACTTGTAAACGGTACAGAAAGCTTTTGCTCATAGGCTAATGTGATCAGCCGCTGCACGGTTGACTGTTGTTGCACGGACCTCCTGTGGATGATATCTAGCAAAGGCTTGTATTCAGGTTTATCTTGCGACTTATCCAGAAAGCGGGCTATTTCGTCTTTATACTTCCTGTAATGTTGCGCTAACTGACTTTTCACGGTCTTATCCACCTCAAACTCTTTGTGAAAGGCGTTTTTCAGATTGTCTATCAGGCTTAATTTCTCCATCAGCGTGAAATGAAAATCTTCAAGCAACTGATTTGCGGAGTATGCTGCCCAAAGCCATCTTATTTCATTTTGAATCTTAGCTTCTGTAAGAAATTGCAAAACCGCCTGGCTGTCGTAGAAGAACAACGCTTCTGCCTCCGCGACCGCCTGCGGATCATAGCGTTCTGTTTCCCTGCGGTATGTATCAATTGATACGTCCCAGACGACTTCCGAGGCTAGCAGGGGTGCTAATGTATCGTTTAATTGTTCCGCAATTTGCTGCCAGCGCTTAGCGTCAGTAAGATGAAAACGAAGTCTTAAATGGTGGCGGGGATCATCATACCGAATAAAAAACCAGGCATCAATGATCTTTTCTGAAAGGAGGGACTCCGTAAGCGGTTTGATCATATCTGTGAGCAAACAGTCAGCTACCCGGCAGCCGCAATATACCTTGATGAATAACCAGTCACTACCGGGGAGAAAATTCCGTTGCACCTCCTGATCCTGTTGCCATAGACAGGAACTTGGCTGGTATACCGGCTCTTTAGCAACGAAATTGGCAATAAACTGGTGAGCATAACGCTGTCCCTGCTGGTCCTGAACGATGTTGTCTGTATCGTATAACCACTCTTTTAAGATAACAGTATTCCTGTATTTTACCGTTTCCCACCAGGTTTCGATCATCTGCTGGCAGGAAGTATCTACCAGCAATTCACGATCGCTGTCGGCCAGGGTAAAGTATCGGGGAAGTTTCCATTGCGCTACAAACTTATGGAATTGGGATATATCCGGTGAACGGTTTGGTGAGGCGATCACTTGCAAATCGCTCTGCGTGAGTTGCCAGGTAGCTAAGTGTAAAATGGTATTTTTATAGCTCACCCTGGGAAGAAACTTAAAGTGTTGCCCAAATGTCCCCCAGCAGAAGCTAAGAGAAGACTGTAATCCTGCCGTTTGAAGATCACAGAGGAATTTGAAGACAGGCAGGGCACTCAGGGTATAGTTGTAGGCATGACAAAGCCTGGGTATGACACGTTTATTCAGGCGGCGAGAGGTTAGCACTACCTGGTCCTGTTCCATATGTATATACAAATCACAGGGTAGGATTTGATATGCAGCCTCTCTGCCCGGCGGGGACAGGTAGGGAATTTCGTAATAAAACAAAGGGGGATGGGTAAGCACATCAATCATTTGATCATCCGGCACATGGTTAATCTCTGCAAAAACCACTTCCGGATTGCCTGACTGCTCTTTTCGTGCCAGGTCTTGGGCGAGCTCAAAGACTTTCGTATCTGCATAAGCCAAACGAGACCAGTAGTTGATCGCGCTGCTCCCACCTATATTTTCTACAAATACCTGCGGTTTTTTGTAATTTGTCACCCGGAAGGAAGCTGAAAGTGTAGGGGGTAAACGAATTGTGTTCTCAGGCAAGTCCTGAATTTGTTTTTCTGTAAGGACTACCTCATACCTGTTTTGGTATATTGCCTCCTGCAACAGGTTCCAAAGCCAGTGTTCCTGCGGCGTGGCAACTTCTATTTTGAAATCATACTGCTGAGGGAATGATAGCGATGTCCATGAAGATACCGGTAAGGGACCGTCTTGACTGTAACCTATTCCTGTTTCACTGTCCAGCACTTCAAGCAAGGGCATAGGCTTATGGCCATATCGCTGCTGGTAACGCTGCACAAACTGATTCAGGCGGTCCTGTTGATCTGCTTTAGTTATCTTGGAAAGTACCTGTATAGCTTGCTCAATATGACGTTGATAGAAATGGTGTAAGCCACCGGTAGCTATTTGGCGAATGGTATCGGTATGAAATATCTTTTCATGGGGAGATAAATTTAAAGTCGTCAACGGAAAGCTTCCTTCTTTGAGTTTTTGTTTAAACAGGTGTTCCGCCTGGATTAAAGAACACTTGCCATTGTTAATTTGGACAAGAATCTGCATGAACTCTTTGAATGTATCTAAGTTGCTTTTAAGACCATCATGTGCGGTAAGAGAGTAAATGTTCTCTAAATGGGTGTAAATCCTTTCAAGATAGTTGGTCTCTACGACTGAGGGTTTAAGTTCGTGAACCAGTAATTGGCTATCAATGAGTTGTTCTATGTACGGCCGAGACTCGTCTGCCGAGACTTCGTAAGCTTTCACCATGAACCTGATGATCTCTTCCATCAGGCAGCCTTTCTGACAAAAATCTAAAATCTTTTCTAAGATTTCATGGTAAGCAACGGAGGTTACGCTATATAAGCGGGTTGCCGTCTTAATTTGAGCATCTACAAAACGAATCTGGTCATAGATACGGTACCTGCTGGTATTGGCGTAAAAATGTAAGTGTGTCCTTAGGGATGGATCTTTGGAAAGTTCATCAGCCAGCTTACTGAGAAAGTTCGTATTGAACCGGGTGCTTTTTCTGGGTTCGGCGAGGCGGATTCGGGCATCATCGGACCAGTCCAGAATGGTATTGCAGGCAAACAGACCAAACGGGGTTGGGCGACTGCTCATGCGTGTGGCATACCGGTTTAGCGATAGCGCTAAGGATGAATGGCTGGCAGGAAAATTTATGAATTCTGATATCTGCTTTGTTTGCTCATGCAAGAGAGGAGAGGCATAATAGATGGCTTCCTGGAAGATTTCATCTGCCAGCCATGTGCTAAGATTGGTATATACTTTTTGCAAAGGATAGTAAGGGGTTCTCAAGACCACCTTATGATGAACAGTATAAGAAAGTCCCATAGTATCAGCAAAAAATTCCCGGCAACCAAACGTTGCCGGGAATTGTACGGAAAAATTTGCACTTCTTAACTTAATTTGCCCGGTGCGCTGGTAGGAATCAGGGTACCTGTATTGCCTCCTCTTCTTCCACCTGTGATAGCAGATTGTTGCTCAGGTGTGAGCCGGTAAACTTCCTGTTTTTTCAGGTCGGGCAACTTTTTGATTTTTTCTGAAGGTTTCATAATGATATGGGTTAGGTTTAAAGTGTATTCATTTTACGAATGTAAAAAAGAGGAACAAAAAATCAAGCCTTCCCTTAAACAAACGATACAAATTCGCTTTAAACCGATACGTACTTAATCAGCTACGCTACGTCTTTGTCGAATTCGTATCGGCTTACGGGCAATTGGTATAAAGTAAGTTTTACTTTGTTTCATATGTTAGGGTAACCTGCTACATTTGAACAATATACAACCTGGGCTATGACCGCTTATCTGCATCATATTGTTCATTACATCAAGGAATACCGGATGCATTTCTTTTTCTGGCTTCCTTTTGTGGTTTTTGTAATGGTGGGAGATTCCCTTAATGGTTCCTGGTGGCTGGCTACCTTGGGATTGCTGATGATTTTAGCAAGCTATGGCTTCTCGTTTTATGTGATGGCCTTGTATATTATGCCTATCACTTTTGGAAAGAAAGCATATGTGCGTGGTTTTGCCCTGTATGTGCTGCTGTTTGCTTTGTTCCTGGGGTACTGTTATCTGGAATGGTATCATATCTTTCCTGCCTGGAAGGTAGGTGTTGCCTGGGCACCTAATGCCATGACGATGATGCGGGGTTTGGCTATGAATTTTGTGGTACTCACCGTGGCTGCCACCGGCTATTTTAAGCACCGCGAAAGCGTTTATATCATTGAGAAAGAAAATGCGAGGCAGCAGGAAATGCTTCGGAAAGAGAATGAGTTGCTGGTCAGAGAAAAAGAAATGCTGGCCAAATATTATGCAAAGCGGCACGATGATCACTTGACCTTTAATGTACTAAATAATATTTACAGCCAGGTATACAAAAAGGTCCCGGAAGCAGGGGAGACCATCCATCAGTTCGCTAACTTTCTTCGCTATGGCTTTAGGTCAGAATTTGGCTGCAAAGTGCCTTTGCAGGACGAAATACAATTCATCGACAACTATATCAACCTGCAAAAATCCTTGAAACATGATTTACAGGTCATATTCAACTGTGAAGGTAAGGTTAAGAATGTACGCATTGTGCCCCGGATTCTGGTGAGTTTCGTAGAGAATGCCATCAAGTATGGGGCTACCCCGGTGCATCCCATTTCGGTGACCCTTACAGTCAATGGGGCTATTCACTTTACCGTGCACAACCATAAAAGCCATCGGTGTAACCCCATCTCAACAGGAATGGGACAGGAGATCGTTAAAGAACTGCTGAACGTACACTATGGGGATCAATACACTTTACATATCACTAATCAGGAAGAAGACTACCTGTGCCAACTGACTATACCACATGAAAAGATGTCTTATCATTGATGATCAGCCCTCTGCTATTGACCTGCTCACAGATTATGTGGAGCGGACACCAGAGCTGCTCTTAGAGCATTCCTTCACTGATGCGGAGGAGGCTATAAAGTATCTGATGCAGCGCAAAGGGCTGATTGACCTGATCTTTCTGGATATACAGATGGATACGATGACCGGTCTTGAGTTCTTGAGCAAGCTAGATGAGGAAATACCTTATGCTACCTTGCCGCATGTGATCTTTACCACGGGTTATTTAAACTATGCCGTGGACGGATACCGCTATGAGCGTGTCGTTGATTTCCTGCACAAACCTATCATGTTCCGGGATTTCCAGGAAAGTGTAAATCGCTATCAGGAACAGGCGACGGAAAAACCCCAGAGCCTGATCCTCAAACAGCGTAAGAGAAAAGTAAAGTTCGCCTTTGATAATATCTTCTGTATTGAAGGGGAGAAGAACTATGTGGTTATTACTACCAATGACAATAAAGATGAGCGTTTTTATATGTCTATTTCAGAGTTAGAACGAATGCTTCCCGATGATGCCTTTATTCGTATCCATAAATCATACATTGTTCCCAGAGGAAGGATCAATATCCTGGAAGGTTCGCATTTAAGACTTTCTGACAGTAAACTGCGATTTCCTGTAGGGATCACTTACAAAGAATCTGTCCAAAAAGCTTTTTCCCAACGGTAACACCTTCCCTATGAAACGTTTGCCTGCTATTTTACTACTCTCTGTTATATTTTTGTTTGTCATTTCCATGCGCCTTTATGCACAACAGCCTGCAAAAGCACCCAAGGTGCCTGCCCTGCCAAACATGGCAGTGACCGATACGCTACACGGGGTTATGATTCAGGATCCTTACAGAGGATTGGAGCAAACGGAGAATCCACAAGTGATGGAATGGCTCAAAGCCCAGCGGCAATACGCGGATAGTGTTCTTAAAAGCCATCCTATCTACGATAGCCTCCTGGAGGAGATAGCCCGCTACCAGGCTATGACAGAAAACAAAATCTCCTTTCCTATGGCTGTGGATACGACCCTGTTTTTTGTCAGTAGAAAAGCTGCCAGCGATAAGGAACAGCTTATTATGCGAAAAGGCTATGAGGGCAGAGATAAAGTGCTGTATCAAACGGCTGATCAAACTATTGAATTTTTCTCCCCCTCCCCTACCAAAGCGCATGTGGTGATCGCTCTGACCTCACAGGGAAAGGAAGTCTCTACGCTATACGTCTATGACATCCCACAAGGTAAATTGCTCAAAGATAGCATACCCCGGAACCTGTTGAGCCTGCCGGAATGGTTGCCCGATGGCAGCGGCTTTTTCTATCAACAACTCAGCAACACAGACAAGCTCCAGGAAAGATTTCTCAACAGCCAGGTCAAGTTACACTTGCTGGGAATGCCTCAAGAGAAAGACCAGACAGTGTTATCCAGCAGGCTCCAGAACTTTATCAAAGCTTCTGATTTTCCTTATATTCATCTTTACCCCAACTCGGAGTACGCCTTAGCGGCTATCTACGAAGGGACGGATTTTAACGCTTCGCTTTATATAGCTCCTTTGCAGGACATTTTGGCTCAAAAGAGTGTCCGCTGGCAAAGGATTACTACCCCCGATGATGAGGTAACTAACTTTGCGCTGAGGGCAGGCTCCTTGTACCTGCTGACCACCAAATACCACGAACAGGGAGAAGTGATTGCTATACCTGCTCTCTCCACAGACCTTTCAGAGCGAGAGACGATCCTGCAAGCAGATTCAGCCATCGTGGATGAATTCCTGCTCACCCGGGATGGACTTTATGTCAAAACCTCCCAGGCAGGTATAAGCGACATATACCGCTACGACTTAGCCAACAGAGAAGTGAGTAAATTAGAAGTGCCCGTGAAAGGTAAAATTATAGTGAATAGCTTTTCCAGACCTGTGAGTTATATGCACTGTCAGGGACTTTTTTTAGGAGCAGAATCCTGGACGAAGCCTTATGGGCTGTATCACTATGATCCTGAAAAGCAAACAACGACAGCCATCGATGTTCATCTGCATCATGACTATCCTGTTGATCTGATGGTAGAGCAAACAGAAGCCACAGGACATGACGGCGTGAAGATTCCACTCACCATTATATACAAAAAAGGGTTGAAGAGAGACAAAAGGAATCCTGTTTTGCTCTATGCCTACGGATCACATGGTTTGTCCGTAGAACCTGCCTTTTATCCTTTGTTTGTTCCTTGGTATGAGCGTGGCGGCGTCTTCGCTGTGGCCCATGTCAGGGGGGGCGGAGAGAAAGGAAGGCTATGGCACGAAGCAGGAAGACTTGATAAAAAGCCCAACAGTTGGAAAGACTTTATTGCCTGTGCCGAATATCTGTTCAATAAGCAATATACTTCACCTGACCACTTGGCAGCCTACGGGGCCAGTGCGGGCGGCATCACTATAGGTAGAGCCGTCACGGAAGCACCTGACTTGTTTCAGGCGGCCGTCGTCAAAGTAGGCGTTGTAAATCCGTTGCGTTTTGAAGAGACCGGAAACATTGCCAACGTTACAGAGTTTGGCACCAATAAAGATGCTGTGCAGTTTCAGTATCTTTTAGAAATGGACGCTTATCACCATATAAAGGCAGACATGCATTATCCTGCGATGCTTTTCACGGCAGGTATCAACGACAATCGTGTAGCCGTATGGCAACCGGCAAAAATGGTAGCCCGGCTACAGGATGTCGATCCATCTTCTCCTACCCTATTTTATGTCCAGGACGAGGGCGGACATTTCGGAGGAAAGAACCAGGAGGTCGTGAGCGAATACACCAACATCTTTACTTTCCTGTTGTGGCAACTTTGTAATGTACATGCTGAGTAGCTTAATCATGTTGTTGATATTCAAAAATTAGAAGGAAAAAGCTCCGCAACTCACATAATGTTTTAGTATTTGTTTTTTTCTGTTTCAACTAACAGAATAGCGTTGCCAAACACACCTCTACGCACTGCCTCTCTTTGGTTATTTTTTATTTCGTCCTTCGTTTTGTCACTTTCGTATCGCATAATTGATAGTCGCTTTTTAACCGCATATATTTTTTCTATTTTCATCGGGACCAACGGGGATGAAATTCTCAATAGAAGATAAAGACTAAAATATGCAAGGTTCAGTGGTTTTTCCACTAAGGAGTATTCACTATTCACTTAACCCTATCAATCATGGACACTTTTAATTCTTCTGTTAGAGCTATGCCTAACGTAGCCCTGGCAGCGGACAAAGAATACTTTCCCAGTGAAGTACACTCCTTAGTATTTTCAAGGGGATGTCAAAGGATGCAATGCCATTCTGCCCACGCCTGGATGTTTGAACTTATTGCTATACATCAGGGCTTTGAGCGGTTTTTCCGTACGGTCCAACGGTGGGAGTTTGTCAAGCTTAACAGTGAAGTGAGGACTGTCTGCTTTGATTCAGAAGATAACAAGTTAGTAGACATCGCCATTAGCATCTTTGAGCAAATACAGAGCTTTTCTAACCATGCGCTTTACGTAGCTGATGGCGTTTGCTGGCTTGAAGAAGAATACGAAATTTTGGGCGAATGCTCACCGCCTTTAGGCGTGAGATGAGGACGGCGTTGGAATGATATGCTGTTTTCCTTTGCATTTCATTGACATTTTTGTATATTAGTATGTTCACCGGGTCGCCGGGCGATTGATTCAGCTATTAGGCTGGCTGGCAAAGCATAGTATCGCGCGGCGACCGTACTACTGCCGGATACATTTGAAGTTTTTGGGACTGTCTCACTTCTTTTCTTTGATTTTTAATCTTTGTGACTAAGTATTCAGTTCGTAAGGTAGCGGGGACGCCCAGTCTAAGCTATCCCTGTGGGGCATCAAAGGCCGTTCGGGAATCTCCCTGTCTTTAGACGGGAGAGGATGTCAATCTTTCCTCTCATAAAACAAGGGAATGTTAATGCATTCATGCTTTGGGTCGTAGACGTAATTTCTCCCGGCTCGAGCCTTTTGTAAACTCTCAGAAGGATACAGTCTCATGATTTTCACCGAGGTAGTATCATCAAGCGTCAAGTCGTGCATGGCGGCATGATCTAACAGATACTCCAGG
>JBBSNI010000200.1:0-9817 GCA_038232695.1 Cytophagales bacterium | reverse complement strand
TTCTGTACCAGTCAAATATAAAGTTAGCAGTACTTCCTGCTACATTGGCTTCCAGCTTACCATTAGGATCATTAGAGTCGCAGGAGCTTTGCTTTACGATTTGTATATTGATATTAGGCTTGGGATAGTTTCTCAAATCCTGCACCTCGGTTGCTATGGTATCCAGTGCCAGACAACCATCCATACGCTCTGCCCGCACGGTATATATACCATCCAGCAAGCTATCGATGGTGGATGCATTTTCTCCCGGGATCGGGGCAATACCATTCTTTACATCATTTTTTGTGCCTTTGTACCAGTAAAAAGTGTACTGACTTGGATCAGGAGCCGGTCCGGATACAGAAGGTGTTAAAACAGCGCCTAATGCTCCATTGTCGGGATTGGGGCTACAATAGGTTAAATGTTGTATGAAATTCACCGACAAACCTTCCTTATAATTATCCGAATCATCTGCTAAGGTATAGGTAGCTATCGTATCACAACCAGTCGTTGGATTTTTGATATATACGGTGTAATCACCTGCCTTAATGTTAACTAACTGATAGGCAGGGAGTGGTTGGGGCACAACTACAGAGGATGTATCAATACCTTCAAACCACTTAAAGGTATAACCTACGGTGCTGCCTTTTACGTTGACAGACAGTTTTCCGTTGGGCGCACTATCATCGCAATTGGTCTGGGCTGTTGGGATAAAGTTGACCGGCCCGAAAGCAGGGATGTTGTTTTGAATGACAATAGGTTCGGTAGGATCAGAAATACAACGGGTAGCCTTGTTTTTGGCAGTCACCATATACGGACCTGCTGCCAGATTAGTGAAAATGCCGGTTTCATTCGTTCCAATAATGGTGCTTCCCAGTTTGAGGGTAAATTCGTATCCCGCCGGGAGGGGGCTTGCCGTCACACTAATGCTGCCGTTGGGCAAACAAGTGATTTGGTGGCTGGTGATGGTGTAATTAGCGATCGGTATCTTGATATCTTCCGTAAGGGTAATAGCCAGGGTAGTATCGCACCCGGTAATATTGTTGACCACCGTCACATAGTATTGATTGGTCAGGTTGGCGCTTAGCGTGTCCGGCGTGGTGGCAGTGGTGGCAACTACCAGTTTGTTGCCGTTGGCATCGAGCCGGTGCCATTCATAGCTATAGTTGCCCGCAGGATTTACCGTAGCAGACAACTGTCCTGTATAGGGAGGGGCGCAAGCCGTTTGTAACTTACTGACCTGCGCTGTGGGCGTACCGAAGTTACTTTCAAGCGTTAGCGTGATACTCTTCCCATCAGAATATTTGCCGCACTCATTGCTAAGATCATATATAAAGGCGTAATAAATCCCAGCCTCAAGTCCATCAAAAGTACCGTTGTTATTTACTGTGATAGTTTGCTGGACAGGATCCTGTTGCATCAGGAAATACCCATATTGAGAGGCAGTTCCCTTTATTGGATTTATCTCGATTTGACCGTTCGGATTCTGGCAATTCGTTTGGTTAGTTGACTGAACATCAAAATCAGGTATTTCCAGCGTCATATCATAGGTAGCACTGGTCAGACAGCCGGTTGTCCTGTTGGTGATGAAGGCTTTGTAGTTCAACTGGCCCATGCCTACAATAGTATCTCCTACGGCAAGGGTGACGCCTGGCTTTTCTTCATCTTCCCAGCGGATGAGATAGTCTGCATCGCTGATGGCCACTCCGTTGATCAACACATAAGCAGAACCGTCAGCCGTACCGAGCTGGCAACTCGATACCGGCTGGATAGGCTGAATCTCAGCTTTCTCATCTACAGGAAACTCTTCCAGTGATTGGACAGTCACCGTGTCAGCCATGCCCGGGCAGGTGTAAGTACCATTGTTATAAATGACTTCTACACGGTAGGTGCCTGCGGGCAGTGCTGCGGCATAGTCCTGGTTGGCAGGGGCAATGACCTGCCCGGTAGCCACATCTGTCCAGATAAACTTATACTCAGACAAGGCAAAGCGGGTGCTGTCTTCCCGGTAGACCTCAATCAAGCCATTGTCAGGGACAGGCTGCCCGTTGACCAACGACGCGCATTTGTTGTTGTCAGAAATGACGACAGTTTTAATAGGAAAGGGCCAGGGTGTGACGGCTTTGGAGACAATGGTAGACAGGCTATCGCATTCTCTGACCGGTCCGTTGATGTAGTTCAAAGGATAGAAGGCTTCGTTAGACAGCGCATTGCCATTCTTGTCAAAAGGACCGATGTCGTTGAGTGAGGCATGCAAGGTAAAAGCACCGCGGATGCCATTGACTATGATGGTCGTATCCAGCGCTTGTCCTTTCTGCAAGCCGCCTGCTACCGCGATGCTGACCGTTTCCAGGTAGGGGTTGGGCACGGTATTGCTATAGCTGCCGCGGGGTTGGGCGGTATAGAAAGAGATAGGAATGGCCTGGTTGACGGCTGCATCACCATTATTTTCTATGTAGAGCCTGACCTGGAAAGCCTGGTCAGGGCAGACCGGCGGAAAGATTTTCACACTATCCCCCTGAAAGTCAAGCTTAGGAGAGGGGAAGACCAACTGCCCGCAGAAGCTGATCTTGGGCGATTGGTTGAGGAACTTGTTCAGCGAAAAGCTTGGCGCCCCGGCATCATTACATATCTGGGAGAAGTTCTTATGATGCGGCTGCTGGTAGCGAGGCACCGACAGGTTGTCGTTGATGTTGACGTTGAAGTACGCAGGCTGGTTCCAGATGCTACGGGCAGGTACCCAGTAGTTGTCTCCGGCGGCTTTGTACACTTTGATATGTGCCTCGTCGCGCGTAGTGTTGGTAGCTGTCATCGGATTTGCAAATGTGTTCTGATATTTACCGCATGACACAATGATCTCTGTTTCTCCATCGCCATCTACGTCCGCTACGATGGGGTATTCTCCTTGCGTTTGGGAACTACAGAAATCACCGCTCAGAAAGCCATTCAACGGGTTTCCGGTGGTGCCATCTACAATGTATAAATCAATCTCATCCCTGTAGATGATTTCAGATTCTCCGTCACCATCGAAGTCAAAGACGGTGGTGCCGGTAAAGCCGGAAGAAGACTCCCAGAAGCTGGTATGGTTGGCCCACTCAAGGTTAAAGTTATTGTCTAATGCATACAAACTGGAGCCAGACATAAAGGTGCATTCCAGTTCCGGGTCTGCATCAATGTTGGCTATATTCAGAGTACCTACCCCTTTCGACCATGTACATTTATCTGCAAATTCAATACACTGTCCATTAACATCTTTTTTCTTACAGCAGTTTGTACCATCAAGATCTCTAAAATTATTAATGATACCATCAGAAATTTCAGACCCTTCTCTTTCTACTACAAAAGATTTTACGGTACTATTCTTTATATCCCAGAAAAAGACCGTTGAAGGTCCATTCTGGCTTCCTGTAGCACCGCTCAGGATCACATCCAGGGAGCCATCCCCGTTGTAATCGACAATACTGGTAGAGCTATAAGATTGTCCACTCCATCCGGCATATTTAGGGAAATACCCGGCGGCTGGATAACCGGCAGGCTTGGTGGTGGCGTCATTCATGTTGAGCCTTTCGGTCAGCTTTTTATTGGCAATATCTACGGAGTAGACAATGTGACCTACCACTAATTCTAATCCCTTACAGTCGGTACAATAGCTGTCAGGAAGCATGTCTACCGCTACCGAAACGGGGTTCAGTTGCGTTTCCCAGTTGGTGCCGCTGGGATAGACAGGGCCGGCATTATGGCTTCCCTTGATGATGACACTTCCATCTGTGGCTTTCCTGATTTCGTTCACCTGGTACAACTCTACCGTACCATCCTGGTCAAAGTCTGCCAAACCCATAGGTCTGCCAAATTTGGTGTAGTTGGAAGTTTTAGTGCCTCCCCAATAGTCTGACAAATCAGATTTCAGGGCACGTATTTTTCCGCTTAGATCGACGACGAAAATCTCGCCGTAGCCGTCGCCATCCACATCACCGACCGTAGGGTAAGCGAAGAGAAGATTTCCATTTTTGATATTTCTGCTTTTCTCGATGGAGCCATCCCGCCCATCTAATATAAAGATATCTCCATTTTGCCCGTTGACCGTGATGACTTCCGGTATGGTATCCTTGTCAATGTCTGCGACCATCGGCATACCATAGGCAGCCGAGGTTTTGTTAGCCGACTTCCAGGCTACCTTAATATCAAACACGTTGCCTACGGGTTGCTTTTCGCAGTCGGGTTTAACTACTATATAAGTATTAGGATTGTTAGGGTCTGCCAGGCAGTCGCCATCGTAATAGTCAAAAAAACCGTCGCCATCGTCGTCTATGCCGTTACCGCAGTCTGTCTCTAATGGGCAAAGCACAGAGCCGCCGCAATCACCATCGGCGCAGTCTATTTTTCCATCGCCATCATTATCTAAGCCATCTCCGCAGTTCGTTTCTTTAGCGGTACAGTTAATGTTCCCTGAACAGGCGGAGTCATCGCAGTCTATCTTTCCATCACCGTTATTATCTACGTCATCAGCACAGTTCTTGGATTCTAACTCACAATATTGAGTACGAGCACATCCTCCATCGGCACAGTCTATGAAACCATCGCCATCATCATCTATACCGTTATTACAGAGGATACCAGATTCTACTACCTGAGCTTGTATATCAAAAGCTGTAAAAAACAGAAAGAAACTGAAGAGGACAGGTATATATTTTTTCATGGTGATAGGGTAAAGTGACACCATATTTATAATTTTTTTATAATCTGTTTTATTATTCCTTGTAAAATAACTGAATAGAAGGGCAGGAACGAAGACCAGGAACAGGGGAAATCTTACAGTGTGAGAAAGGAGGGAAGTTTACAGGATAAAAAAGATCAGAAAAGTTATTAATTGTACTTTTCTAATCTATCACTGATGCTGAAGGTCTTTTTTCACCTTTTTTCTTAGGATTGGCAGGGTACGCTATTCCCTTAGACTTGCATAAAAATAAGCTCATTCTGCCTGGTATTTTTGCAAATAGTATTATTTAATATGAAAATAATACTTAGGATTGGAAGATATTGAAGCTTGCGTCCGTTGACAACCCTTGTCAATCATGCCTCATTTCTACACTTTATTTTATATTTGTCAGGAGATCAATGATGAGAAAATGAAAAACTGTTTTGTACTTTTTGTGTTTTTGCTTTGCAGCAGCCAGATCATGGCGCAGCATCTACTGGTGGGTCCAAAGGCGGGTATACAAACGACCCGGGCTTTTTATAGCCAAAAAGAATATTATGAGGACTACAAAAGCAGACCAGCCCTGGCATACCATGTGGGCGCCGTGCTCAATGTGAAAGTTTCAGAATTATTTTCTTTACAAACGGAAGCACTGTATAATCAGACGGCCAAAAGACTTAAAGGGACAGATCACTATTCTGTCAACACGGAGCGTTACCATAATCTATCTGTTCCATTGCTGTTGCGTACTTCCTTTGGAAATGGACAACAGCGTTATTACTTCAACATAGGCCCTAACATCAGCTACTGGCTGGGCGGCTCCGGGAGAATAAAAATTCCGGAACTGTTGGAAGGAGAGGACACGGAAGAACTTGCGTATAAAATCAAATTCGGGGAAAAAACCAGTTATGAACCTAATGCATTTTATGTGAACCATCCTAACCGTTTGCAGTTCGGCTTAGACCTGGGAGGAGGCGTCATGGTACCCCTGATGGATAAATTTTTGATGGTGGATATACGCTATACCTGGGCGCATACTTACATGGTAAAAGAAAATGCACCTTATACAAATTTCATATTTTTTGAGGATGATCTCCGCTATACCAACCACGTATTAAGCTTATCCGTAGCTTACTTGTTTGATCTTGATGTCCGTACGATGCTGACGAAGGGGAAAAGTAAGGATAAATAAAGCTTTTTACTTGTAAAAATAACGGCTGTTTGGAATCGGGCGCCGAAGCGTTTGCTGCTGTTCGGGATCGGGCACCGATGCGTTTGCAATCCCGAACTTGTCCTTTGGGACGGCATATGTTGTTAGGATGATGCCGGATTACAAACGCATCGGCGCCCGATCCTTATAGTAGGTGCTTTCGGATTGCAAATCCGAAAGAGCAGAGTTTTTCCTTTGGGCTTCTAATATAAATCAGCCACATCGTCTATGAGGGTGTTGTGACCGGATTCCAAGATTGTGAGGCGGTGGTTTTTTAGGGTGGACAGCCATTTTTCCATATTTTTTCCGGTGATGATACGGTCGTATTTTCCCAAGTACATTTCAGTTTCTATCTCATATTCATTGATCAGGTCAGCCAGTTTTTTAAGGTCAGGTCTTATTTTTCTGTTTACCATCCAGGTAGCGTATACGCGGTAACGCCTGGGGCGGGTATGCATCTGACCTTTGGCAAAACGGGCAACGCCCTTGTCCAGCAACCCTATTCTGCGAAAAACTTTTATTAGCAGAAAGAAAGTGGCCGGCCGGTTGACAGTTTTTCTAAAAGCTTTTCTGATGGCATAGGGATACGTCGCCAGGCTGTACCAGAGGTTGGTCTTGATACCATCCGGGGCAATCAGGATAAGCTTGTTGATCCGGCTGGCAAAATGGAGGCAAGTCAGCAGTGCCAGCTTCCCGCCCAGGCTGTAGCCGACCAGGGAAAAGCGTTGGATATGGTGGCGGTGCAGCAAAGTTTCCATCAGCGAAAACCATACTTTTTCGCCAAGCGGCTGGTCGCGGTTACGCCAGATGCTGTTGCCGTGGAAGAAGAGATCGATGCTGTAGAGGGTGAACCGGGTTTCCGTTGCCTTTGCAAAACCGGCATAATGCGTACTATCCTGTCCGAAACCATGAAAAGTTAGCAGTGCTTCCTTCCCATTTCCGTACTTCCGATAGGCTAACTTGTTATTGCCTGATTTTATATAGTATAACTCCAATTTTCAATAAAAAGAATAAACATGATGGATGATTTCAACGGGGGCACAAAAAAGGTGAAATTTTTTCAAAAAAAAAGCCCCATTTGTTGAACCTGTTTGATTGTCTTACGTTGTAAACTAAGGAAACTTTAAAAAACGTTAGAGTTTCCATTGTTGGAGTTAGTAATTTTTGCATGACAGAGAACAAAGAAGAAATTGTCAGAACAGCGGAAGATTTGTTCCTGACCTACGGCGTGCGGAGCGTGACGATGGATGATATTTCCAGGAAACTGTCCATTTCTAAAAAAACGATTTATCAGCATTACAAAGACAAAGACGAAATTGTGTGCCGGGTCACGAAGCGGGTTTTGAAGCGGGAGAAAGAAATGATTGCAGCTACCAAAAAACAAGCGCATAATGCGGTACATGAACTGGTGCTGATCTCCCAATATTTGAAAGAACATGCGCAGACGATCAACCCTTCGGTGCTTTTTGATTTGCAAAAATATCATAGAGAGGCCTGGTGTATTTACCTGAAATTCAAAGAAATAGTTTTTTTGCAGGCGATCAGAGAAACTTTACAGCGAGGTATACAGGAAGGTTACTTCAGAAAGGATATTGATATAGAAGTGCTTTCCATTCTTCGCATAGAAGAAATTCAGTTGACTTTTGACAACCATGTATTCCCACGCGATAAATTTGACATTAAAGAAGTACAGTTACAACTCTTTGAGCACTTTGTGCGGGGCATCGTAACGCCTGAAGGCACTGCACTCATCCACCAATATAATGAACACACCCCATGAGATACCTTTTGTCTATTTTACTACTTAGTTTTTTTGCCCCGGTTTTCGGGCAGTCTGTACAAGATTCTGTTGCGGTTGGCGGACCGCTTACCCTGGAGGAATGCCTGGAATATGCCTACGAAAATAACCAGACACTGCAAAATGCGGCATTGGAACAAAGTATCGCCAAAGCTGACGTAGGCGTGACCAAAGCGCAAGGGCTGCCGCTGGTAGATGCCGGAATAAGTTATAATAACAATTTTGCCATACAGACCCAGTTTTTGCCAGCAATTTTCTTTGCCGATGACCCCAACGAGGTACCAGCGAACGCACCACCGGTTCCGGTACAATTTGGTGTGCAACATACGGGAAATGCAGGTATCAGCCTTTCTCAAATGATCTTCGACGGTTCTTACTTTGTCGGACTGCGGGCAGCCAATACGTATGCTAACCTGATGCAGAAGAATTTTAACCAGACCAAGGTAAACCTGACCGAGCAGGTAACCAAGGCTTACTATTCTGTATTGGTCAGCCAAGAACGCAAAAAACTGGTGAGCAGCAACTACAACCGGCTGGATACGCTACTTAACGAAACCCGGCTGATGTATGAGAACGGTTTTGCAGAGAAGATTGATGTAGACCGTATTGCTGTGCAGTTTAACAATGCCAAAACCGAAAAAGCCAAGGTAGACCGTACCGCAGAGGTCAGCAAACTGCTGCTCAAATTCCAGATAGGCATGCCCATAGAACAGGACCTCAGCCTGGCTGACCAGATCAGTGATATTGATATGAATCTGACGATGGAAGAGGAACAGAACTTTGCGTACAGCGACCGGATCAGTTTCTCACAAAACCAGATCAATCAGGATTTGGTCAAGCTTGATTTGAGAAACAACCGGATACAGTATCTGCCCAAACTGACGGCTAATGCCTCTATCGGATACAACACCGGTGTCAATAACTTTAGCGACAAGTGGTTTCAGTACGGTGCCTTCGGTGCCAGCCTGAACATTCCCATCTTTGACGGATTGAGGAAGCATAAGCTGATCCAAAAAAGCAAGCTACAGCTACAGCAGTTGGAAAACCAAAGTCAACAATTAAAAAACAACATTGACCTGGAGATCGTACAGGCTAAGGTGAACCTTCAAAACAGTGTGGAATCTTTGGAAGCGCAGCGCCAAAACCTGGACCTGGCGCAGGAAGTTTTCAGGGTCGCCAAGATCAAATACCAGGAAGGCGTAGGCTCCAACCTGGAAGTAATTACGGCGCAGGCCGATTTACAGATGGCAGAAACCAATTACTTCAGTGCCTTGTATGATGCGCTGATCGCCAAAGTAGACCTGAAAAAAGCTTACGGAGACCTTATAGCAGAATAAAACACACTTATTTTAAATATAATTATGAAAGGATTAACTCATTATTTATTCGCCTTGCTGGCCCTGACCGTGGTTGCCTGTGGTGGCGCTGACCAGGGAAGCCTGGAGGGAAAGAAAGCCCAGTTGAAGGAATACAGAAACGAAGTGAAAGATTTGCAAGGTAAAATTACCGCACTGGAAGAAGAAATAGCTACCGAAGACCCTAACTTTGCAGGTGTCGGCAAGAATGCAACGCTGATTACGACCCTGCCTGTAAAAGAAGGTACTTTTGAACATTTTATCGAAGTAAGAGGCAACGTATCCTCCGACAGGAATGTGACCATCAGTGCAGAAGCTTCTGCCGAGGTCAGGCAGGTAAAGGTAGAAAAAGGGGATAAAGTGAAGAAAGGACAGCTATTGATCGTGCAGAACGGCGAAACCATCCGCAGGAATATAGAAGAGCTGCAAACTTCCCTGGAACTTGCCCAAACCCGCTACGAAAGGCAGTCTAACCTATGGAAGCAAAAGATTGGTACGGAAATCCAGTACCTGGAAACCAAAAACAATAAAGAGTCTATAGAACGGCGACTGGCATCAGCCCGCTCTCAGTTGGACAACTACCTGGTGCGTGCCCCTTTCAGCGGTACTATCGATGAGGTTTTTGTGAAAGAAGGCGAGACCGCCATGCCGGGTACGCCGATGCTGCGGCTGGTCAGCCTGGAAGATATGTACATCTTGGCTGATATTTCTGAGGCTTACTTAGGAGAGTTTGAGCGTGGCGATTCTGTCAGCATCCGGTTTCCTTCCCTGAACAAAAC
>JBBSNI010000199.1:0-9821 GCA_038232695.1 Cytophagales bacterium | reverse complement strand
TTTAAATCAACTCACTGGAGGATCTTTTTTAATTTTTAACCTCCCCAATCCAGCAGGATGTTAAAAATTAAATGTAGAAATATCCCTTATTTCCTCAGGGGAACAATTGATGTATTTCCATAAGGCTAAAGTCGAGCTTAGCGGCTGTCGTTAGTTCTATTCTCTTCATCATTACCCTTTGGTTTGTGATCTTGTTTTGACCTGCCCTATTATTGTATCTGTAACTTGATGCTGCTCAACATAACATGATGGATGTCCAGGAAGATCAGCCCGTGCTTTCTTCGGCAGAATACGAAAGAGA
The DNA here is from genome assembly GCA_038232695.1 of Cytophagales bacterium. Classification (GTDB taxonomy): domain Bacteria; phylum Bacteroidota; class Bacteroidia; order Cytophagales; family Cyclobacteriaceae; genus JAJNNC01. Next base: position 9,520 of record JBBSNI010000199.1, on the reverse strand, counting down.
GCCGGTACCTGCCGGAGCCCGCAAAGGCTGGGGCAGTTTTATAGGGATGTATGCCGGTGAACATGCCGCAGGCACCGAATTTATGATCGGACCACTGTTCCTGGTGCATGGGGTATCGGCTTTTGATTTGCTGGTGGGCTTGCTGGCAGGCAACCTGCTAGCAGTGCTGAGTTGGACTTTTATCTGCGCCCCGATTGCCACCCGCTGCCGGCTGACACTTTATTACCAGTTGGAAAAAATATGCGGCATCCGCCTGGTCAACATCTACAACCTGGCCAACGGGCTGATGTTCTGTTTTCTGGCAGGTGCTATGATCGCCGTATCCGCTACGGCAGTAGGTCTTCCTTTTGACCTGGCGATGCCCGGTCTGGACGACTGGCTGCCCGGCACGGTAGGTTGGGTCGTGGCAGTGGTGGTCGTAGGCGTGGTCATTACCCTGGTAGCTATGCGGGGTTATGAGATGGTCTCCCGCTTTGCCAACCTGGCCTCGCCCTGGCTGGTGCTGGTCTTTCTGGCTTGTGGTATCGTCTCGCTGCCTGCGCTGGGCATCGACTCCTTTCAAAGCTTCTGGACGGTAGCCAGCGAAAAGGTATGGACAGGTGTACCCCTCCCCGGCTTTGACCGTTTTACGTTCTGGCATGTGCTGTTCTTTGCCTGGTTTGCCAACATGGCGATGCACTTAGGCATGGCAGACCTTTCTATTCTCCGGTTTGCCCGGAAGTGGCGTATGGGCGCCTCTTCACTGGCAGGCATGATGGTAGGTCATTATATGGCCTGGATCGCTGCTTCCCTTCTTTATGCCGTACAACTCAGCCGCGACCCCTCCAATACTACAGTAGCCCCCGGCCCTATGGCTTTTTATGCGGCAGGGCTGGCCGGTGCCATTTGTGTCGTCATCGCCGGATGGACTACCGCGAATCCTACAATTTACCGGGCAGGGCTGGCATTCCAGACGCTTTTTCCCCGCCGGAGCCGCAGCCAGGTGACGGTGCTGGCAGGCATAGTGGCTACCTTCGGCGCCTGCTTTCCGGCATTGGTGATGAAGCTGCTGGACTTTGTAGCTTTGTACGGACTTATTCTGATGCCTATGGGAACGGTGATCTTCATAGACCATTACCTGATGCCCCGCATGGGCTTACAACAAAACTATGCAGAACGCAGCGGCGTAACGTTCAACTGGGCCGCCGGGCTTACCTGGGTAGTTACCCTGCTGGTCTGTGTAGGGTTGAATATTTTTGTCGGCATTGAAATATTTTTCTTAGGTTTGCCGGGCTGGTTTGTGGCTGCTTTGCTTTATATAGGCATCAGCAAGATGTACCAGCGTTCACCCGTAGCTGTTGCATCATGAAAACTGTACGCTCCTGGTTGCCTGTTCTTTCTGTCGTTGGTCTGTTGCTCACGGTGCTGCCTGCCTGTTTGTTTTTTGCCGGTATGATCAGCCTGGAAGACAACAGACACTACATGCTAATAGGCGCTCTGCTTTGGTTTGCTACCACTCCTTTCTGGATGAACCGTAAGCCAGCTTCCTGAACAGATAATACGTTTGTACTTTTTTAACTAACATTCATGTCCATAGAACAACAAAAATCCCTGCTCAACCGGATCAATCCTTTCTTATTTTTTGGTGTGTTGTTTTTTGGCAGCCTCTACCTTGCCAAATCCTTTCTGGTGCCTGTCAGTATCGCGCTGCTGCTGGCTTTGCTGATGGTGCCGGTCAGCCAGAAGCTGGAAAAGAAGGGCATGTCGCGGAGTTGGTCTTCCCTGCTCAGCGTGTTGCTGGTGTTGTCTTTTTTCGTTGCTATCTTTGTCTTGCTGTCGCTGCAAATTTCCAATCTGGCCGATGACTGGCCGCAGATCAAAGAGCAGGTGACCCAGAAGGCACAGCAGCTACAGTCTTCTCTGCAAAGCCAGGGCATCCCTACAGGTAAACTTAAAACCGCCTGCAGGAATTTTCAAAATCCAGCGGCAGCAGCGTAACGACCGCTTTTTCGGCTACCTTTAATTCGCTGGGCGATTTTTTGCTGATCCTGGTGTATATATATCTCTTTCTGTTTTATCGCCACCGCTTCCGCACTTTTTTTCAAAAGTTAAACGCCAACCATGACCCAAAGCAGACCGATAAGGTGCTATACGAAGCCAGCCAGATTTCGCAGGATTACCTGGCAGGAAAATTCATTCTGATCGTGATCTTATCGGTTTTGTACGGACTTGGGTTTTTCATTATCGGGATCAAATATGCTGTGCTGGCCGCCGTTTTCAGTATCATTCCTTATATCGGAAATATTATTGGCGGTGTGCTGGCGCTGATTCTGGCGGTGGTGACCAAAGGCTCTACCGGTGCCATCCTGGGCGTAGTAGTGGTCATGTCTATTGCACAATTTCTGGAAAGCTATATTCTGGAACCCTTGGTAGTAGGAAAAAAAGTAGAGCTTAATCCCTTTTTCACGATCCTGATCGTGGTGCTGGGCGGCGCTGTCTGGGGCATCCCTGGTATGATCGTCGCTATTCCTTACCTGGGTATCGTCAAGGTGATCCTGGACCGGGTTAAGCCACTTACCCCTTACGCTTACCTCATCGGTGAAGATGAATCTTCGGGAGACGACGACTTGATGAGCAAAGTAAAAGGGTGGTTTAAAAAGTAAACATAGCGGCTGCGCCTAATGCACCAACGCATAAGTCTGCTGGGCGATAGCCAACTCTTCGTTGGTCGGCACGATCAGTATTTTTACCGGGCTATCATCGGCTTGTACCTCTCTGATACCTTGGGCAGGTTGCTCGTTTTTCCGCTCGTCTATGTGGATGCCGATGTGAGACAATTCCTGGCAGGAGCGGCTTCTGATCAAAGTGCTGTTCTCTCCTACTCCTGCCGTAAAGACCAGCGCATCTACCCTGCCCAATATAGCCACATACGCGCCTATGTATTTCCTGATCCGGTATGTATACATCGTTAGGGCTAACTGTGCCTGCGGATCGCCTTCTTCCAAGCGGCGTGTTACATCTCTCAGGTCGTTGCTGCCTGTTAGACCCTTCAAGCCACTTTCTTTGTTAAGAATGTGGTCAATTTCCTGTAAAGACATGCCCAACTGCTCGCCCATATAAAGAACTACAGCGGGGTCTATATCTCCGCTTCGTGTTCCCATCATCAGACCTGCCAGCGGACTGAAGCCCATACTGGTGTCTATGCTTTTTCCCTGCCTGATGGCTGTCATGCTGCAACCATTGCCCAGATGGATGGTTATTAAGTTAAGCCTTTTCAAAGGCTTATCTAAATAGGTAGCTGCCTGCCCGGCTACATACTGATGCGAGGTGCCATGCATTCCATAGACGCGAACGCTGTTTTCTTTGTAAAAGCGGTGGGGAACCGCATACCGGTAAGCGTAATCCGGCAGGCTCTGGTGAAAAGCGGTATCAAATACGGCTACCTGGGTGGCCTGGGGGAAAACTTTGCGGGCAACTTCTATCCCGGTCAGATTGGCCGGGTTATGCAGGGGTGCCAGGGGGATCAGGGCTTTGATCTGTGCTGTTACCGCTTCGCTGATCACTACCGGCGCTTTGAATACCTCGCCCCCGTGTACCACCCGGTGACCGATGGCTTGTACCTCCTGCGCCGATTTGAGCATGTGGTATGCGGGGTTTAACAGTATCCGGGCAATTTCCTGTAACCCTGACTGATGGTTTTCAAACGGCTGTTCCAGCGTGTGTTCAATGCGCTTACCCTCAGGAGTGCTTGCCTCAAAGTGAAGCGACCCATTTTCTTCTCCAATCCTTTCTACCGTTCCCTGACTGATTTCTTGCTTTTCGGGAAAATCAAAAAGTTTATATTTGATGGAAGAGCTTCCCGTATTGATCACCAGAATTTTCATCATACATCAGTTACATTGTCCCATTTTTCTACAGTGCGTTGACTTACCTGCACACCTGATATTTGTTTCCTCAAGTAATTCCAAAGGAATAAATTCATAAGTCACTGATTATTAGGGTGATCTGTAGAAAAATTTTAGGCTGGCACCATTTTTCTTTATATCTGTATCAAAAATAGATTTGTACACACTATAAAACCAGAATATCATGAAAAAGATAATGATGACCCTTGGATTTGCAGCAGTTACTGTACTGGCAGTCCAGGCACAGGAAACCCAAACGCAGCAAGAGCCACAAACCCAACCGCAAGAGCAGGTAGAACCACAAACTGATCCTCAGGAGCAAACCCTACCTGACAACCAGGAGCAATTCCCCCAGGAAGACCCTGCTATGGAACAGGAAAGTGAAACCCAGCAGCAATTGCCCCAGGAAAATCCTGAAGTACAAGAGCAACAGCAAGAGCAGCCTGTTCCTCAGGAAGCGCCCGAGATGGAAACAGAACCTGCGCAAGAATCTCCAGACATGCAAACAGAGCCTGCCCAGGAAGCGCCTGACTCATTACAAAACCAGTCAGGTATGATGGAAGGCATGAGTAAAATCACGGAGTCTGATCTTCCCCAGGAAGTAAAAGATGGTATAGAAGACAGCGAATACCAGGGTGCTACCATTGAGCAGGCCTATGAGCTTAGCGGAGATGCCCTGACACAAGTGCTAACTCAAAATAACAACACCACAGGTACACTCGCTACAGGTGAGCCTGAGAAGTTGTACCAGTTGCAGATAAACACCCAGGATAGCAAGTCAGCGGTTCTGTACTTTACGGAAGAAGGTGAGTTGTATGCTGAAAAAGAAATGTAGTAGTTGAGATCGCCCTTTATGATCTTTATAACAAAAGCATTGCTGTTTACCGGCAATGCTTTTTGTTTTGTACAGTGTGTGAAAAGATAGATGGGAAATCCCTTTCCAAACCCAATTACACAGTATTTCTACACACCGTTGCTTATTTTACACAAAGTGTTTCTACAATAGGTTACTAAAGAAATATGTGATAATAGTTAATTCGCTGACTAACAGCATTTTATGATATGTATTAATATAGTGGCATAGTTTTTCCAATCATATGTTACATATCTAAAATTTTTTATAAGATTCAAACAAATTAACACTATGAAAAAGATAATGATGACCCTTGGATTTGCAGCAGCCACTGTGCTGGCAGTCCAGGCACAAGAAACCCAAACGCAGGACGAGACCCAAACGCAAGAGCAGATTGAAGCTCCTGCCGAAGACCAGGTAGAACCACAGGAATCTCAGCAAACCCCGCCCGTACAACCTCAGCCAGATCTCGAAGAAGAGACCACGGTTGATGACCAACCCGACGCTATTATTTTAGATGAACCTACAGAAGGCGTAGTAGATGAGATGGAAGAAACTGACACTGAGGAGCAGCCTATTCTGGAAGAAGAAAATCCGGAAATGCAGCAGCAGACTAACCCTGTAGAAGAGCCTGTAATAGAAGATCAGACCGTTCCCCAGGAAGAGCCTGCTAACCCTGACATGCAGCAGCAAACACCTCCCCAGGAAGAGCCTGCTATGGAAGAACCTACTATGCAGGAGCAGCCCCCTGTAGAAGAGCCTATGATGGAAGAGCCTGCTATGCAAGAGGATACCACTATGATGCAGGAGACCACTCCCGTTGATGAATCTATAGAAGAAGGTGCCCAAGACGTAGGAAACGAAATGGAAGAAGGCGCCAACCAGATGGAGCAGGACGCCGAAGAAACCGGTAATGAAATAGAGCAGAGTGCCGAAGAAGCTGGCAATGAAGTAGACCAGGCAGCTGAGGAAGCTGGTAACGATATCGAAGAAGGTGCCCAAGACGTAGGAAATGAGATAGAGCAAGGCGCTAACCAGGTTGAAGATGAGGCTCAGGAAGTTGGAAATGATATAGAAGAAGGCGTAGATGAAGCTGGTAACGAAGTTGAAGAAGGTGCCCAAGAAGCTGGTAACGAAGTTGAAAATGCTGCCAATGAATTAGAAAACGAAGCTGACCAGGCAGAAGATAAGATGGATATGGATAAAGAAGCCAAAAAAGCTGATAAGAAAGCAGAAAAAGAAGCTAAAAAAGCGGAAAAAGAAGCCGAGAAAGAAGCTAAAAAGGCAGAGAAAGAAGCTAACAAGTACGAAAACGATGCCAACGAAACAGAGCAGAAAGAGCAAGCCGGTGAAGAGTTGAAAGGCGAAGGTTTGATGAAAATCACCGAATCTGACCTGCCCCAGGAAGTAAAAGATGCTATTGAAGATAGCGAGTTCCAGGGTGCTACCGTACAACAGGCTTATGTATTGTCCGGTACGGCTTTAGACCAGGCTTTGAACCGCCAAGCGGTAAGCATCTATGCCGGTGACCAATCTCCTGAAAAACTGTATCAGTTGCAGGTGAGCACCAAAGATAACAAAGCTGCCGTACTCTATATCACCGAAGAAGGTGAGATGTACGGTTCAGAAGAATTCTAGTATACATACACGTACTACACAACTATAAAAGCATTGCCTAACAGGCAGTGCTTTTTTTATGCCTTGTTGCTTTGCTGCGCCTGAATAGCCGTAATGACTACCGTATTTACTACATCCGCCACCGTACAGCCCCGGCTTAGGTCGTTGACGGGCTTTTTGAGCCCTTGCAGGATAGGACCAATCGCAATAGCGCCGGTTTCTCTCTGTACGGCTTTGTAGGTATTGTTGCCTGTATTCAGGTCGGGGAAGATCAGCACGGAAGCATAGCCTGCTACTTCGGAGCCGGGAATCTTTTTGATGCCTACTTCTTTGTCTACCGCCGCATCGTACTGAATAGGACCTTCTATTTTAAAATCTATCCCTTTTGCTTTGACGATCTCTGTGGCTTCCCTCACTTTTTCTACATCTTCTCCCTGGCCAGATGCGCCCGATGAGTAAGAAAGCATGGCTACTTTGGGTTCAATATCAAATGCCCTTGCCGTTTCTGCCGAAGCGATGGCAATCTCCGCCAATTCCTCTGCATTCGGATTAGGATTAATAGCACAGTCGCCGTAGACCAGTACGCGGTCTTCCAGGCACATAAAAAATACCGAAGAGACCAATGAAAAGCCCGGCTTGGTTTTGATCAGTTGCAAAGCCGGGCGAATGGTATGTTGCGTGGTATGGGCAGCCCCGGATACCATACCGTCGGCGATGCCTTCCAGAACCATCATGGTGCCGAAATAAGAGACGTCTGTAAGGGCATCTTTGGCGTTGTCTCTGGTAGCTCCCTTGTTTTTCCTGATCTCTACATAGCGGTCTGTAAAGCGGTCAAAATATTCAGAACGGGCAGGATCAATCACCGGCGTCTTCTCCGTGTCTATCTTCAAACCCAACTTACCGATCAGCGCTTTGACTTCCTCTTCGTTTCCCAGAATAGTTAGGTCTACGACTTCCTGTTCCAGCAGTATTTCTGCAGCTTTCAGGATACGCTCGTCGTTGCCCTCCGGCAAGACGATGTGTTTTTTCTGTTCTTTGGCTTTCTGCAACAGATTAAACTGAAACATGCGGGGCGTCATACCCCTAACTTTTACACTGCTGATCTGCTCGGCAAGGGCGGTGGTATCTACATACTTTTCAAACAGCTTTTTGCTGATACTGATCTTGTTCTGACTGTTCGGCATTACATACGAGTTTATATTCCCCAGCCTGGCAATGGTATCATAAGTATTGCTGCGCACCGACAGCACAGGCACGATACTGGGCAAGCCATCCAGCAAGCGTTTGATGGCTTCTTCCGGCTCAAACTCAGTCGTCAGGATAATGCCTGAAATAGCAGGATAGTTTTGCGACTGGTGGGCTTGCAGGGCGCAAAGAATAATATCGCCCCGGTCGCCGGGCGTGACGACCACACAATTTTCCGTAATATGCGGCAGGTAGTTTTGCAGTTGCATCGCAGCCACCGAGTAGCGGTAAGCCTGCCGCTCCAACTGGTCTTGTCCATACAGCACTTTAGCCTCCAGATAAGACACCAGTTCTTTGATGGTAGGACTTTGCAATACCACGTTTTCAGGGATAACAGAGACCATCAGGTTCCTGTCTTTGGTCTTTCCTTTGAGGTCTAAGAGCAACTCATGCGCCAGCGCAGCGGGCGTACGGTTAATGATGAGGCCCAATATCTGGCATTCTTTTTCAGCAAAAGATTCATAGGCCAGCATCACCGGCGTGGTGACAGCCTCTATATCCCGGTTCAGATCGCCCCTGCCTACGATCAGTACGGGGCACCCCAGGTTTTTGGCAATGTCTACGTTGATATTAAAATCAAAGGAAGAGCCTTCATCAGTAAAGTCAGTGCCTTCGCACAAGATAAAATCACACTGGCTTTCCAGCGCCTTGTATTTTTGAATGATGGTGTCCAGAAACTTACTGTATTGTCCGGCGGAGATCAGCGCACGGGCGTCCCGCTGCTTAAAACCGTACGTCTGTTCGTAGTCTACCGGCAGCTCGAAGTGTGTAAGCAGCAAGTCCAGGTTTTTGTCCCTATCATGGTCCCGGGCCTGGATCACCGGGCGAAAGACGCCCACGCGCTGGGTTTTGCGCAGTATCGTCTCTACAATACCCAGGCAGACCAATGATTTGCCACAATGCGCCTCCGCCGTAGCCACGTAAATAGAATTTGCCATGCTATTTGTTATAGTTGTACCTTCATAGCCTGATATACGACTTTTTCCTAATCTTGCTTGCGTGTATACATTGTTTTTGACAATTAACCGTCCATCCGAAAACCTGGCGCGCGTTTAGCGGGTTGCCGCCCAACGAAGCCTGCGCGGCCCGATGTAACGTGTACTAGGAAAGGAAGCTATTTTCGTTTGAACCAATTCTCAAGGTTGATTCCGTCTATCCGCTCGAAGTCTTTGATGTTGTCAGTAACCAAAGTCAGTTTATTTTCTACAGCAGTTACACCGATCAACAGGTCAAATTCATCATGCATTGGTTTTCCAATTCTTCTAAGCCGAACTTTTTCTTTTGCATAACGCTTGATGCAGCCATAGATAGGTATAATAATGACTCCATTCAAAAAATGATCGACAGCTTTATGTGATTTTGATGGACTATCGCTATTTTCGGCACCATAACGTAGTTCAAAAGCGGTGATTTCGGAAATGCAGCAGTTTTCTCTCCCTTTTTCTTTCATCAGATCATCTAAATTTAGCTTCCCACGTAGAAAGAAAACACAAATGCTAGTGTCAAGCAAATACTGCATCAGAACTTAATTTCTTTTTTTCTAAATCTCCGGCTCGATTTAATATCTGCAATGATTTCCTCGGCAGATTTACTTGAAGCAAATGCTCCAAAAGACTTATAAAAGTTCTTCTCGCTGGTTTTCTTTTCAGTTTTTAATGATTTTGCCAGACTTTCAATTAGCTTAATTTTACTTATAGGACTTAATCCTTCAAAAAGCCCTGAATAAGTATCTACAATATACTTTTCTGTGTATGACATACTTTTTTTGCTCAATTTACGAAAAAAACTTCTCAACTGTTATTAATCAATGGTTCGTCAAAATTTAAGCAGCTAAAGCTCCGAACCGGTAGAGTTCAAGTACTTTAGGGTTATTTTTTGACAACTTAGTATCTTCGGGTAAGATGTCAAAAAATCGGTTAAT
>JBBSNI010000198.1:0-9831 GCA_038232695.1 Cytophagales bacterium | reverse complement strand
TTTTTCAGTACGAACACAAAATCCTGGTAGTCTCCGTTCTTAGCTTCCTCAAAACATACCAGGTAGCTGTCAGCGACCGCTTTGCCCTGCGAATCTTTGAGTGGATACACCCGCACGGCATGGGGAATACCCCTGTTTCTCTCAGCCTCGGTATACGTGGCATGAGCAGCCGTAGACGTAAAAAGCCCGAAGAAGCGGTCTTTCGGATCAAAGGTCGTCTCTCCTGAAATAAGCCTGGGATACAGCGTTTGGTGCTCGCGGTAAGCATCCGACAAGGTGCCTACTTTCTGGTAGCGAAGCCTGCCGCGTTTGTTTTCATAATAATAGCCAAACGGCACCTTTTCTTTAGGCGAGTACCGCGCAACGGGCAGCATGGTTACGGGCTGCTTAGGGTTGGCTTTAGCAAAGAGGGAAGCTTTCACCTCGTCGCCCACTGGTGCAGCCTCCGTTCCCAGGGAAAGTTGTTCTCCCCCTACTTTTAGTCCGTAGCCCAACGTTTCTACCACCCGGTGCAGAGGCGGTTCGTTTTCTCCTTCCAGCCCTTTGGCAACCAGCCCGCGCAGCATGACAGTCTTCTGCGGCTGTTTCGGGTCGTTGGTCAGCAGCACCAGCTCGGCCGTGACAATGCCCGGCATCTGTGCCTGTTTGGGCTTGAAAGAAAACATCAGCGGAGTTTGTTTGCCGGGCGCTATGGTGATCGGGAAAGTGGTGGAAGTGCGCAGGTTAAACTGCATCGCGTTGGCGCCCTTCAGCACCAATTCCCGGATAAGCAAAGGTTTGTCTCCCGCATTGCTGATCAGCAGATCGCGTACGCCGCTCTCTTCGCCGGTGGTCGTACTGAAAGCCATGCCATCGTCGACAGCAAGCTGTTGGGTGCGGGCTACATGAAAACAGAAGAGCAGGCAAAAGCTAAATAAGGAAATACGCATAAAAGATTATTTCTTGCCCCGGAACTGGCTTCGGATTTCTTTCAGGTCGTTGCTGACCTTATAATCCTGGACAGCCTCGTTGACGGTGCGGATGGCGTGGATCACAGTGGCATGGTCGCGCCCCCCAAAATGATAGCCGATGGCTTTCAGCGAGTATTGGGTATGTTCTTTGGCAAGATACATGGCTACCTGCCGGGCGTTGACCACCTCTTTTTTGCGGGACTTGGATTTGAGGTCTTCCACACTGATGCTAAAATACCGGGCGACGGATTTCATGATCACATCCATACCGATCTCGACCTCGTTGTCCTGCACGATGTGTTTGAGTACCTGTTTGGTCAGTTCAATGTCGATCTCTTTTTTGTTCAGAGAAGAATGGGCGATCAGGGAGACCAGAATGCCTTCCAGTTCACGCACATTGGTATTGACGTTGTAGGCTACATACTCGAGCACGTTGTTGGGAATGTACATGCCATCGTTTTGCATCTTACGCTGTATGATGGCGATCCGGGTTTCGTAGTCGGGTGTCTGTATGTCGGCAGTAAGCCCCCACTTGAAGCGGGAGATCAAGCGTTCCATGAGTCCGTGCAGGTCGCGGGGCGGGCAGTCGCTGGTCATGATGATCTGCTTGCCGGACTGGTGCAGGTGGTTGAAGATATGGAAAAATATCTCCTGTGTTTTTTCTTTGCCCGCCAGAAATTGTACATCGTCCAGGATGAGGACGTCTACCTGCAAATAGATGTTGGTAAACTTCTGTACATCATTATTTTTCAGCGCCTCGATAAACTGGCTGGTAAATTTTTCGGAAGAAACATACAGGATGAATTTATTTTCATACTTCTTCTTGATCTCGTTGCCGATGGCTTGCACCAAGTGCGTTTTGCCCAGTCCCACGCCCCCGTAGACCATGAGCGGATTAAAAGAAGTAGTGCCGGGGCTGGAGGCAATGGCATACCCGGCAGAGCGCGCCAGGCGGTTGCAGTCGCCTTCTATATATGTCTCAAAGCTGTATTTGGTATTCAGTTGAGAGTCAATTTGCAGGTAATCCAGGTTGGGAAAAGAAAATGGACCTTCATACTGACCGCGGGCATTGGGTTCTTTTCTGGGGTCTTTCGCATAGGCAGCGTTCGTATTTCTAGGGGTATTTCCGGTAGGTAGATTAATAGATACCGGCCGGTTCCGGCGGTTGCCATTGTCCACGACAACCGAGTACTCCAGTTGCCCATTGAGCCCGATTTCTGTGTCGATGGCTTTTCTGAGCAGATATACATAGTGTTCTTCCAGCCATTCATAAAAGAACTGGCTGGGCACCTGTATCGTTAAGGTATGATTGTGCAGCCGGAGTGGTTTGATGGGCGCAAACCAGGTTTGAAAGCTTTGCTGACCCACATTGTCTCTGATAATTTTAAGGCAATTGTTCCACACTATTTCATAGTCTTGCTGCATTACAGTACAATTAGGGCTCATCATAAGCACGCATTTAATAGCAATTGATACTGCCGGTTAGTGTTAGGTTTATGTGTAGTCACAAATCAAAGTGTAGAAGCGCCTTTTAATTTGTGAGGGTTGGTAAAAATGAAAAAAAAATAAATAAGAAAAAAATGTGAAATCTCTTGACAGAAGTCACATGCTTCTATTCTCCTTTTTTTTTCATATCGATTATTGCTACTTTTCAAATCTTTAGGGGTTCACCGCTTTAAAGGGATTATTTAAATCAAGTAATAGACCTTCTGAAAGACAGCAGTTTGAGCCCGTATGGGACAAGCTGATCCTGGCGTTTGAGAAAAAAATCTTCGCTTTTAAAAATTTTATTTTCATATCTTATGCGTCCGCGCCATTGCCTTTTGGACGGCTTTAAGATTGGTTTGATGTTAAATCATTTATTTCATTACCTATAGGTTTTTTTACTCATTTTTATGCCAAAAGAACATAAGCATATGCGGACTTCACCGGACGCTTTCGTGGCAACCTCCTCAGCAGCCTGGGCAAGCCAGTTGAGCCGGGAGATGCCTGAAAAAGCCGCCCGTATACTGGCCGGAAAAAGTAGTGATGGGCTTGATCTGCTTCCCTTATGTACTGCTGAGCATTTGCCGGAGCCTATGCCGTCTATTGCCCTCAAAAAACAGCCTTCCTGGGAATATCATCAGCAGATCAACCTGGCTGACCAAACCCTGGCGCAAGCCAATACCCGGCTGCTGGAAGCCCTGCAAGCCGGTGTGCCGGGCCTCGACTTTCATTTTGCGGGTTACGATTCCAAACAAACGCCCGATTACGCTATTTTGCTCAAGGAGGTCAAGGTAGCTTATATCTCCACTACATTTCATCTTGATGCAGCACAGCATCCATATTTTGACGCTTTTCTGTCCTACATCCAAGACTCAGAGCTTTTGGGTGGTACACTGTATCTGATGCTGGATGAACCCGGTTCCCTGGAAAGCAATACCAGGTATCTTGCCCGGCTCATCAGCGATGATAGCCTTCCTGGCTTCCGGTTTCTGGGCGTCAGCGGTCTTCCCTGGAGTAATGCGGGTGCTACGGCAGTGCAGGAACTGGCTTTTACCCTGAGTTTGCTGGTACAGCAATTAGACCAACTCACTGATATGGAGTTGCCCGTTGATAAGCTCTGGCAGCGCGTAGAGATTGAACTTGCCACCGACAGCCGCTATTTTATCAACATTGCTAAGTTTCGTGCCATGCGTATTTTGCTGTCCCGGCTGGCTTCGGCTTATCAGACGCCGCTCACGCCAGATACGTGGCATATCAGAGCTACCTCTGCTGCCTGGAACAAAACCCTCTATGATCCGGTCAGCAATATGCTGCGCAATACAAGTGAAGCCATGGGGGCAGTGACCGGAGGCTGCTATATCCTTTCGCTGCTGCCGCACGACGATGCTTATGAGCAGGCAGACGGTTTCGGTCAGCGTATGGCCCGCAATGTGTCAAACATCCTGGCGCATGAAGCGCACTTAGATAAGGTAGCAGACCCGGCCGCCGGCTCTTATTATATAGAACACCTGACCCATCAGCTTGTCAGCAAAGCCTGGGAAGATTTTGTTTTGCTGGAAAAAGCAGGCGGTTTTGCCGAAGCATCAAAGAAAGGAGTCATTCAGCAAAAATTGCAGGAAAGCCGCCAGAAAAAACAAGAGGAAATTGATACCCGCCAAAGAATATTGGCAGGCGCCACCCGGTACGTCAATCCCCAGGAAAGCATCAGCCAAAGACAGCTAAAAGACAGCCATCAGCAGAAGTATTCGAATTGGGAAGCGTTGCGGTTGCGGGCAGACCATCATACCGAAGCAGGCAATGCCCGGCCGGCGGTTAGCTTGCTGATCTATTATCCTCCGCAAGAGGTCTGGGCGGTCAATGCCCGCGTGGCTTTCATCGCCGACCTGCTGGCATCGGCGGGTATCCTCGCCCAGGAATTTTCACTGTCTGACGAGGTATCGCTTGGGCAGGCTTTGCAAACCTATGAGGTGCTGATCTTTTGCAGCAGTTCCGGGTTTTATCATAACACCTTACCAGACTTATGGCAGCAGCATCCGGCATTACAAAACAAAACAATATGGCTGGCAGGCAAACCGTCGGAAGTGCCTCAAACAACAGCATGGCCAGGCTTGCAGGGGTTCATCTATGCCGGTGCCAACGTGTATGAGATATTAACAGACATCCAGAAACAACTGAACGTATGAAGCCTGACTTTTCTGCTTATCAACCTGAGTCGCAGGATAATTCGTTGCCCACGCCGGTAAGCGGGGAGGCCTGGATGACCCCCGAAAAGATACCCATTCCTGCCCACTTCAGCCAAGAAGACCTAAAGAAAATACCTCACCTGGGTTTTGCTCCCGGCAGTCCGCCTTATGTGCGCGGTCCTTATGCAACCATGTACGTGACCAAACCCTGGACGATCCGGCAGTATGCAGGCTACTCGACGGCAGAAGAATCCAACGGCTTTTACCGCCGCAACCTGGCCGCCGGCCAAAAAGGACTCTCCGTAGCCTTCGACCTGCCTACACACCGGGGCTACGATTCGGACCATCCGCGTGTAGCAGGCGATGTAGGCAAAGCAGGCGTGGCCATCGACTCGGTAGAAGATATGAAAATCCTCTTCGACCAGATCCCTTTGGAGCAAATGTCAGTCTCGATGACCATGAACGGAGCGGTGCTTCCGGTGATGGCTTTTTATATTGTAGCCGCCGAAGAGCAGGGTGTACCGCCCGACCGCCTGAAGGGAACCATTCAGAACGACATCCTGAAAGAATTTATGGTGCGCAACACCTATATCTATCCGCCGGAAGCTTCTCTGAAGATCGTGGCTGATATTTTTGCCTACACCTCGGCGCATATGCCGCAGTTCAACTCTATCAGCATCAGCGGGTATCATATGCACGAAGCAGGCGCTCCGGCAGACCTGGAGCTGGCCTACACCCTGGCCGATGGTCTGGAATATATAAGAACTGGCTTGTCGGCAGGGCTGGACATGGATGCTTTTGCACCCCGGCTGTCTTTCTTCTGGGCTATTGGCATGAACCATTTTATGGAAATCGCTAAGCTTCGGGCGGGACGGTTGCTGTGGGCAACGCTACTGCAACCATTTGCTCCGAAAGACCCCAAAGCGGCTATGCTTAGGGCACACTGCCAGACGTCGGGCTATAGCCTGACGGCGCAAGATCCTTTTAACAATGTTACCCGTACGTGTGTAGAAGCCCTGGCGGCCGTGTTTGGCGGCACCCAGTCGCTGCATACCAACTCGCTGGATGAAGCCATGAGCCTGCCCAGTGATTTCTCTGCCCGCATTGCCCGCAACACCCAGCTTTTTTTGCAGGAAGAAATACAGATCACAGAGGTGATAGACCCCTGGGGCGGCTCTTATTATGTAGAGTATCTGACAGACGCGCTGGTCAGACGCGCTTTAGCCTTGATTGAAGAAGTGGAAAACTTAGGCGGTATGGCAAAAGCCATCGCACAGGGGCTTCCTAAAATGCGGATTGAAGAGGCAGCAGCCCGCAAGCAGGCACACATCGACGCAGGCAAAGAGATCGTGGTCGGCGTGAACCGCTTTCAGACCGAAGCAGGAAACCCCTCTTTTGCCTTATTACAGATAGACAACAGCCAGGTAAAAGCCTCACAGTTGGAAAGGCTGAAATTATTAAAACAAAACAGAAACCAGGCAGCCGTAGACGAAGCCTTACAAAACCTGACCAAAGCCGCCGCTTCGGGTCAGGAAAATCTGTTAACTTTGGCCGTAGAAGCTGCCCGGCAGCGGGCCACGCTGGGTGAAATATCTATGGCACTTGAAAAAGTCTATGGAAGATACCAGGCGCAGGTGCAAACTATACAGGGCATATACCGCAAAGAAGTGGAAGATAACCCCGCATTCAAACAAACGCAGGCGTTAGCCGACCAGTTTGCTGCCCGGGAAGGGAGGCGGCCCCGCATCATGATCGCCAAGATGGGGCAGGACGGGCACGACCGGGGCGCCAAAGTGATCGCTACGAGCTTTGCCGACTTAGGCTTTGATGTAGACATCGGACCGCTGTTTCAGACGCCGGAAGAAGTGGCGCGGCAGGCCGCTGAGAACGACGTGCATGTGGTCGGGGCGTCCAGCCTGGCAGGCGGTCACCGGACGCTCATTCCCGAACTCATCGACGCGCTAAAAGCGATTGGCAGGGCAGACATCAGCGTAGTGGCGGGCGGCGTCATCCCACCTGATGACTATCCCTTGTTGTACCAGGCGGGTGTGATGGATATTTTTGGCCCGGGCACCGTGATCGCTCAGGCCGCCAGGAACATACTGGAAAAGCTGATGGAGAGGGAATAATAAGCAGTCTGAGCCAATTGAGTGTGTAACAGATTGGGGATTATCTCAAATATGAACCACATAGACACATAGGAACACATAGTCTATATCTATTGTGTTTCTATGGGTCTATGTGGTTAAAGACATACTTGGCATGATGCCCCCCACTTTGTTATACACTCAAGTCAATTAGCATACTCCGACATGAATTTGATGCGCATCAGGCGGATCTCTTCCTCGGTATAGTCGTCTTCAAACTCATCCAAAGCGGCTTGGATGCTGTCAGACTCGGCGTTCAGGAAATAGTCGCGCAGTTCTTCCTGCTGGTCTCTTTCCAGGATCTGGTTGATGTAGTAGTCCAGATTGAGCTTGGTGCCGGAGTAGCAGATGTGCTCAATTTCTTCTACCAGTTCTTCCATTTCCATATCTTTTATGTCGGCAATTTCTTCCAGGTCTACTTTCTTATCAATCTGCTGGATGATAAATATCTTGTTGCGCGACTTGTTCACCGTGGTTTTGATGACCACATCCGAGGCAGTCATGATGTCGTTATCTTCCACGTACTGGTTGATCAGGTCGATGAAGGGCTTGCCGAACTTCTGGACTTTGCCCATGCCTACCCCGTTGATAGCTGCCAGGTCTTCTTTGGTGGTAGGGTAGGTAGTCGCCATCTCTTCCAGCGAAGGCTCCTGGAAGATCACATACGGCGGCAGGTTCATCTTTTTGGCTACCTCTTTTCTAAGCTTTTTGAGCGCATCAAACAGGTTCTGGTCGTAGGATTTTACGTTGCCCCCGCCCAGGTGATTATTACCATTGCCGGTAGCCGTGGTTTCCGGTTCTTCTTCTTCGCCTAAGTCGGTATATTCGTGGTCTTTGGATAAGGTAACAGGGTAAGGTTTTTCCAGAAACTTTTTACCTTTTTCAGAAAGCCTCAGCGTACCCACATTCTCAATGTCTTTTTCCAGGAACTCACCCAGCAGCGTCTGGCGGATCGCAGAGTTCCAGTGGATTTCGTCTTCCTGTTCGCCCTGCCCAAACACATCGAGTTTGTAGTGGTCGTAGCTTTCTACGTAATCTGTTTCTTTGCCGCGAATCACATCAATGAGGTGTTGGATACCAAAGCGCTCCCCGGTTTGCCGGACAGCCTGCAACACGATTTCTACAAACTCCTGCCCTTCAAACGTCTCTTTGGGCTTGAGGCAGTTGTCGCAACAGCCGCAGTTTTTGGTAAGGTACTCTCCGAAATAGTGCAGCAACTGCCGCTTGCGGCATACCGGCGACTCGGCGTAGGCGACCATCTCCTGCAGCAGCAGCTTGGCGTTGTCGCGCTCGGTCACGCTCTTGTCTTTGCTGAACTTCTCGAGCTTGAGAATATCATTGTAGCTGTAAAACATGATGCACTTGCCTTCCAGCCCGTCGCGCCCGGCACGCCCGGTTTCCTGGTAATAGCCTTCCAGGGATTTGGGCACATTATAATGGATCACAAAGCGCACGTCGGGCTTGTCGATGCCCATGCCAAAGGCGATAGTCGCCACGATCACGTCGATCTCTTCGTTGAGAAAAGCATCCTGGTTGTGCATCCGTACGCCCGCATCGAGCCCGGCATGGTAAGGCGCTGCCTTGATGTCGTTGACGCAGAGGAACTCGGCAATCTCTTCTACTTTCTTCCGGCTCAGGCAATAAATAATGCCCGATTTATTTTTATGCTGCTTGATAAACTGGATGAGCTGCTTCTTAGCCTGCTTTTTCGGGCGGACTTCATAGTAGAGGTTTTCCCGGTTGAAGGAAGAAAGAAACACGTCGGCTTCTTCCATTTGCAGGTTCTTCTGAATATCTATCTGCACTTTGGGCGTAGCCGTCGCTGTCAGGGCGATGACCGGCACGTGGTCGCCCAGCAGGGCAATGATGGATTTGATCTTGCGGTATTCGGGGCGGAAATCGTGCCCCCACTCCGAGATACAGTGGGCCTCGTCTACGGCGACAAACTGCACGTTGGCTTCTTTCAGAAACTTGATGTTTTCTTCTTTGGTGAGCGACTCAGGCGCTACATACAGCAGCTTTACTTTTCCTGCCAGGGTTTCTTTCCTCACCCGGTTGATCTCTGTTTTGGTCAGGGTAGAGTTGAGGAACTGGGCGTTGATATTAAAGGCGTTGAGCTGGTCTACCTGGTTTTTCATCAGGGCGATCAGCGGAGAAATAACCACCGCGACGCCGGGCTGGATAATGGCAGGAAGCTGGTAGCAGAGCGATTTTCCAGCGCCCGTGGGCATGATCACGAAGGTGTTTTTGCGGTCGAGGATGTTGCGGATCACAACCTCCTGATTTCCTCTGAACTGGCTATAGCCAAAATATTCTTTAAGTTGTGCTTTTAAATTGATTTGCTGATCTACTATCATCGCTTCCAATATATTTATCTTTTTATTTGTTATGCAGATTTTGAATTTAGCAAAAAATATTGATATTGTTGTTTTGCTTGTTCTTTACAATTTCTAAAACGTTATTGTTCTGTATTTAACAATGAATTTAGGAAATTTTTTAAACTCCTTTAATAAAAGTCAAGTTTTTTTGCGCTCTCTTTTGCTTTTGTTGGGCATTGCCCGGAATTTTCAGTAAGCTTTGCTACCCTATGACCCGCCACGATACCTATGTAGTCATTACCGTTGGCAATACGGCCAGCAATAGTTTATGGCCTTACAGCCGGAAGCAGAAGCCCAAGCAGTTCTTGGATTTTTTCAATACGGGACAATCCCTGCTGCAAGCTACCTTTAACCGGTGCCAGGGTATCTGTCCGGAGGAGCATATCTATGTAACAGTATCCAAAGAACATGTGCCCCTGGTGCAGGAGCAACTGCCCCACCTCAGCCCGGATCATATTCTGGCCGAGCCTGTCAGGCGCAATGCCGCGCCCTGTATGGCGTATGCCTGCTACAAGATTCGGGAGCGCAACCCCGATGCCATGATCGTAGTCATGCCCACCGACCATATCGTGATGGGCGAGGTGGCTTTTGTCAGGGATGTGCGAAGTGCCGTTGAGACAGCTTCTGCCTGCCCGGAAAAGCTTTTGGTGATGGGCATCAAACCGCATAAAGCAGAAACGAGCTACCG
>JBBSNI010000197.1:0-9856 GCA_038232695.1 Cytophagales bacterium | reverse complement strand
TGCCGACAAACGCCACGCCTGTTTTCAGTACCACTTCGTGCAGGTGCTTGTCTAACTGATCGCACCAGAAAGCCAGCTTTAGCGTAGGTTTTACGACGAGTCCCTGATAGCCGCCTGACAGTTGGTAGTTGTTTTGCAGAAAATGTACAGACTTTCCCAACAATGCTACAGGATTTGTCAACCAACCTGCTGCCAGACCAGCCAGTACTGCTACAATACCGCTGATCTTGGCGACTTCGCTTTTGGGGATTTCATAAGCCGCAAATTTTACAACAGGCTCCAAAAAGAACCCTCCGATAGCAACAACGAATACCAAAGCAACCAAGCCGATACGCATCCAGTTGATATTCTCGATAGGGTTGCTCCCGGCCTGTCCTCTCCACAAAAGCCGGATGGCCCGGCCCATATAAGTCGCCGTGAAGAACGCCCCAAGAACAGCCGCAGAAAAATACCAGGCAGCAGGAGAAGCATTGATACCAGCCGCCAGGATGCCATCTTTCGACCAGTAGCCGATAAAAGGTGGAATGCCTGCCAAAGCCACACCGGCAATAGCAAAAGCCGTAAAAGTAATTTTCAGCTTTTTGCCAATACCAGCTATTTCTCCAAAAGCAGTACTATCCCTCGCATGCTGAAAGACACCTGCTCCTAAAAACAGACTGCTTTTCATAAAGGCATGTGCTACCCAATGCGCAAAGGCCGCACCCGGATAACCGGCACCGATAGCCAGCAGCATAAATCCAAGCTGGCTGGAAGTGGAGGCTGCCAGCATCTGTTTCACGTCCTGCGAAACGATGGCCGTCAGTCCGGTAAGGATAATCGTAACGCCCCCCACGATGCCTATCCAGAGCAGAGAAGCTTCGGGCAATAGCGGAAAAGCTCTCAGCAGCAGGATAGCGCCTGCCGCCACCATGGTAGCAGAGTGCAGCAAAGCAGAAACAGGCGTAGGCCCGGCCATTGCCCCCGACAGCCAGCTCTGGAAGGGCACCTGGGCTGATTTACCCATCACGGCCAACAGTAATGCCAAAGCGCCAAGCATAGAAATCCCCTGAAGTGATGTATCGGTGATCTGGCTCGTTCCGGCGGTGAGGATGATGACAAATACACCGACATACAACCCCAGGTCTGTAAAGCGGGTGAGCATAAAGGCTTTGTTAGCGCCTTGCTGTGCGCTTTTCTCCCAATGCCAGGTACCAATCAGCAGGTAAGAAGCAAAACCCATCAACTCCCAGCCGGTAACGAACAGTATCCAGTCGCCAGCCAGCACAAGCAGTTGCATGGATGCCAGAAACAAGCACATGCCTGCCCAGAACCAGACCTTGCCCCTTTCATCAGCCATATACCCCCGGGCATACAGAAAAATACAAAAGGCAACGACGGCTACCACGACAGTAAAGACAGAAGAAGTATGATCGGCCTGCAAGCGAAAAGGCATGTCAGGCAAACCCGCCAGGACAATATGCACAGGACCTCCATGCTTGACAGTAAAAACCAGAAGCATAGCCGCTGAAAAGCTTAACAATGCGCCGATAATAGCGATGAGATCAGCTTTCTTTCTGAAAAGGTAAACTGCTATACAGGCAAAAAATGGTGCTAAGAGTAATGTAGCTATCATTGTTATCCTTTTAGGTCACTGGCTTCTTCTGATTCTACCGAACCTTTGGAGCGGAACCGTTGGATGGCGATGCCAAAACCTACAGCAGCTTCCAGGGCCATCACCGTCATAATCACCAGCACAAACATTTGCAGGGAGAAAGTCTGCGGATGCATAAACCGCCAGAAAGCGACCAGGTTGAGCATAGCCGCTCCCAGCATCAGTTCCACGCCCATCATGATCATCACCAGGTTAGTCTGTCCCAAGGCTCCGTATACCCCGATGCCGAATAAAATAGCACTTATGGTTAGTACAATGGTTAATTCCATATTCTTTTGATGTATTGAAATTAGAAATTGATGGAAATAGGGAAATTGATTGAAATTGGAAATTGGGAGATTCAGTTTCTATTAATTTCCATCAATTTCATTTTTTATAAGGCAGTGCCGTCGATACAGCAGCGATCATCGCTACCAGGATCGTGACGCCAGCCGATTCAAAGATCATCATAGACCTTTTCATCAGTTCAATACCCAGGTCGTGGTTCTGGTCAGCAGGCAAGGGTACTTCCAATGCCATATGGCCCCAGCCGGTAAAGACCGCCACACCAATCGCCAAAGCTCCTACAAGAACGCCTCCACTGACAGAAGGTATCTTCTGATGGCTCATGTCCATACCTCCCATCCCTCCGGGGTCCATCATAAACATCATCATAAAGATGGCCATGATGCTCATTTCTGTCGCCATCATCATGATTTGCAGCACACCCAGAAACTCTGCTTCCATCACAAGAAACATGGCACCGATAGCCGCCATAGCCGCCAGCAGCGACAGGGCCGAACGTACCATAGAGCTGGTCATGAATACCCGCCAGCCAAACCAGATGGCGACTAATCCGAAGAACAGTAGGAATATGAAAGCTGTTGTGCTCATAATAATAAAAGGATACCTACCCATAAAATATTAAACAAGGCTGCCGGTGTGGCGTACTTCCAGCTCCATGCCAACAGGCTGTCGTAACGGATGCGCACGGCAAACCGGCTGACACCAAAACAGCTGGCGGCTACGGCCAATGTTTTCAGAAAAGTCCACACAAAGTCCGGCAACCAGGGGCCATGCCATCCTCCCAGAAAAAGCACGGTCGTAGCCAGCGAAAGGGTCATGATCAGTGTTAGTCTTCCTATCCTAAAGACCAGCAGCCGCACGCTGGTAAATTCTGCCCAAACACCTCCGGCCAGTGTACCTGGGGCCACTGGTAAGTCAAAAGGAGGCAGAAAAGCCATCGCCATAGAAGACAGATAGAACAGCAAAAATCCCACAGGCTGGTAGACAATATTCCACAAGCCTTGCTGCGAGTCGACGATGGTAGGCAATGCCATAGACTCCGCCCGCATCACTGTAGCGGTGATCGCCATCACGATAGGCATGGAGTAGGCAATGAGTTGCCCCAGAAACCGCCAGCCGCCGACCAGGGCGTATACGCCATTGGGTGCCCAGCCTGCCATCAGCACAGCCACCATAATATAGGCCAAAGCGGCATTGATGAACAAAGCACCGGTAGCCAGATCTATGGCTGGACTTCCTTTGCCAAAAGGTAATACCATGGCTGCCAGCAGTGCCGCTGTGATAAACAGCAACGGAGCCGTTTCGTAGAATACCTTATCCATTTTGCGGGGTGTTACGGACTCTTGTCCGAAAAGTGCCAGCCAGCTTTTTACGGGATAAGTAAACTCGAACCTGCCGTAGATAGCCCATCGTTCCATCACAGCCAGCAGGTATACGCCTGCGATGAACAAAAGAATGGTGACGATCCAGTAAACAGTTTGACTCATGGTTTTTAGTTTGGTCTGTGTTAGTGTCTTTTTACAGATCTATTTCCCAGGGAGCAATATCCAGGGAGGCGATACCGATCAGGGCATCACCGAGTTCCTGCATGGCGGCTACCTGCGGAATCAATGCTGCATGGGAGACAGCAGGGGTCTGCAAGTGAAAATGCTTTACAGTTCCCTCATCCAAATGTATCATCAGCGATGCCATGCCTGCGGATGTTTCTATCTGTGCCATGCCTTTTCCTGAAACCTTATCAGTAATCGCTGGCGACTTCTCTTTTGTATCCACCATCTTTTTGCTCTTTTCTATAAGTTGAAGGCTTTGCCTGATCTCAGCCAACCGGACCAGCAATCTTCCCCAGGCATTGTTTTGCTGCTCCTGTACGGGCGAAAAGGCAAGCTCCTGATAGGTTTTGTCCTGCATTCTGGCATCCTTTTGCAGCCCTGCCGCCCGGGCAACGGGTCCACTGACATGGTGCAGCAGATTTTCGGGAATAGCTCCCACAGGCATCAATCTCTTTTTCAGATGAGGCATTTTGCTGATTTGCTCCGCAAATTTCACGATAGCCTTCCCGTTTGCCTGTCCGTGCTGGTATTGGCGGTGCAGACTCACTGCTTTCTGTTGCATCCACAGGTTGCCGATAGTATGGCTGAAGACTGCCAGCCAGTTCAGGTGGCAGAGCACCCGTTCTTTTTCCAGCAGTACCAGGTCCGATACATTTTTATAGTGGCTGTTTGCTGTTTGCAGGATATTACGCACAGCTTTTTCTGCCAAAAGCCTGAACGCCACAGGCGCCAGTGGATTGATCTTGGAGATATGTTCGATAAACTCCTTTGGTACCGCAGGAAAATCATGACTTAAATGACGGCAAAGAAGCCCTTTTTCTATCTCAGCCTGCATCACGGTGTCCCCATCCAGCATCACAGAGATACTTAAACCGCCGGGTAGACCGGGGAAAAACGGGCCGAAGTGCGCAGGATTCATTTCCATTGCCAGTCCGTCCATGCTTCGGGGCATATCTTTGGTCATGGCGACCATCGACATAAAGCCACCGCCCATATCATGGCCGCCGCTTCCATGTTCATGCTGATGTTCCTGGTGCTTTTCTTCGCTTCCTTGCTCTTCATGTGGTTGATGATCATGACCTCCTCCGTGGTCGTGGTGCATATGACCTTGTCCTTCCTGCTGATCTTCCAGCGCTTTTTTGAGTTTTTCTGGTGCAAAAGGTATGGCTTCTTCACTCCAGGCATATTGGGTCAGCCACTTTTTGATTTCTTCCTGTAAATTCTCTGCCTCGATAGCAACTTTTACATCGGGTTTTGGCAGGTGCGGCAGTTCATCCAGACCAGCAAAGACCAGTACCCTGGGGCGTGGCATCTGTGCATAGGCAATGGCGGCTTTTTCTGCCAGTTTTTCGGTAACCGGCGCTGCCACCAGCAGCACATTGGCTTCACGCGGAGTAGCAACGATGCTCATTCCCTTTTGCATAAAATGCATGCCGCAGGCTCTCAATACATCGGCACCGGGCACAGGAAATATGGACAGATCGCTAGCCATAGCCCTGGCTGTCAAACGCTTAAAGAAATCCCATGACCCTTTTCTGGCGCCGTAGTTCATCGTCTTACCCATTGTAAAATGCTATTGACGTTTTAACCCTCCCTGGTTCCAGGTATAGATCAGGCCGAGAAACAAAATCATCAGGAACACGCCCATATCCAGCAGGGCCATGATGCCCAGTTCTTTGTACACCACGGCCCAGGGATACATGTAGGCCATTTCCATATCAAAGGCCAGAAACAGCAAAGCAAAGCCATAGTAATGCACATGGTACCGGCCCCAGGCAGGTTTGGGCGACAAATGACCGCTTTCCGCAGGCACGCTCTTCCCTGGTTCCTCTACTGTTTTGCCCAGCGACTTTTTGATCAGGTAAAGCATACCTGCCAGACCGACTGTACAAATCATCATACTTAAAAGAAGTAAATAGCTGATAGAAGCGTTCAAGAGATAAAGTTAGTTTATTGATAAAAATTACACTGGCCAATGAGTGCAGCTATATAGCTAAAAATAAAAAAATACAACTGAGGCGTAATTAAGATGTTTTTATGAAATTTCGGATAAGATGTACACAATTTAGTTGTTTGCTGAACAATAGGTATGGGCTTTTAGGAAATACCTAGAATAAACCCACACCTACTTAATTAGCTTGCAATGGTTTTAAGCCACTGGCGTAATCTCAAATCCAGCCTTTTTCACGGCTTCCATGACCTGCTGCTGATCACCATTGGCCGACTTCACTTCCAGTATTTTTGCCGGATTATTGGTATCTACCTGCCAGTCTTCAATACTTTCTACTTGGTTGAGATGAGGAGTGACTGACTTTACACACCCTCCACAATTGATATTGGTTTTGAATTTAAGTGTTTCCATGATATAAAAAATGTAAGTTGAACGTAAAATTAAATTTTTGTTTTTCGTAACCGTAAACTATTGGCCACCACTGATACGGAGCTAAACGCCATGGCTGCCCCGGCAATCATGGGGTCCAGTAAAAATCCGTTGATGGGGTAGAGGATACCAGCGGCAATAGGAATCCCAATCAGGTTATAAATAAAGGCCCAAAACAGGTTCTGCCGGATGCCTTTCACTGTCTTTCTCGATAAATTCAGGGCTTTCGGAATAGCTAATAAATCTGAGGTAATCAGCGTCATTTTGGCGACGTCCATCGCAATGTCCGACCCTTTGCCCATCGCAATACTCACATCTGCCTGTGCCAGTGCCTGGGAGTCGTTAATACCATCACCCACCATAGCGACAATTTTGCCTTGCTGCTGTAGTTTCTTGACAAAATCTGCTTTATCCGAAGGAAGTACTTCCGCTTGGAAGTGTTCCAGTCCTGCTTGCTGTGCTACGGCTTTGGCGGTCTGCTGATTATCACCGGTAAGCATATAAACTGCAATACCCCGGTTTTGCAACGTTTCAATGGCTTGCTGCAAACTGTCTTTGATTTTATCCGCAATAGCCAGTATACCTAATACATGATTTTCATCGGCTAAAAATACGACAGTTTTGGCCTGGTGCTGTAGTTGATTAGCTTTTTGTGCTAACTGATCATTACAGGTGATATTATGCTCCTCTAATAGCTTTTTGTTGCCCACATAATAAGTCCTACCCTGTTCGTCAGTCGCTTGCACCCCTCTACCTGTCAGGCTGTTAAAATTTGATAAGATAGCCGGATGGATGTTTTCTTCTTGTAATCTTCTGACAACAGCTTCTGCCAGCGGATGCTCCGATTGTGATTCCAAAGCAAGTAATACCGACTTTTCATGCATTGCCCGGGTATCATCCATCCAATGCATATCAGTTACTGTTGGCTTGCCTTCGGTGATGGTACCTGTTTTGTCCAACACCACTGTATTCACCTGATGACCCAGTTCCAAACTCTCTGCATCTTTGATTAGAATATTATTTTCAGCCCCTCGGCCTACGCCGACCATGATGGCAGTAGGCGTTGCCAGTCCCAAAGCACAGGGGCAGGCAATGACCAGTACGGAGACAGACGTGAGCAGCGCATGGGTAAAAGCATCCTCTCCGCCTGCTAGCATCCAGATGATAAACGTTATCGCTGCCAACCCCATCACTATCGGCACAAAGATGCTGGCGATTTTGTCTACCAGTTTCTGTACCGGCGCTTTGCTGCCCTGGGCTTCCTGTACTTGCCTGATAATGCTCGACAGCAACGTTTGGCTTCCTACCTTTTCAGCTACGAAACGAAAGCTGCCTTTTTGGTTGACGGTACCGGCAAACACTTGCTCATCCTGCCTTTTTTCTACCGGTACTGGTTCGCCGGTAATCATACTCTCATCTACAAAGGAACTACCTTCTGACACCCGGCCATCTACCGGAATTTTCTCGCCGGGGCGTACGACAATCGTGTCCCCGACCTGCACGGCAGCTATGGGCATTTCCACTTCCTCACCGTCCCGGATCACTTTTAGTGTTTTGGGTTGCAGACCCATTAGTTTTTTGATAGCAGAAGATGTATTAGACTTGGCGCGCTCTTCCAGCAGTTTGCCCAGTGATATAAAAGTAATGATCACAGTAGCTGCTTCGTAGTAGACATGCGGCTCCACTCCACGCTGTAACCAGAAATCTGGAAACAAAGTATTGAACAGACTAAACAGGAAGGCAACGCCGGTACTCAGGGCAACCAGCGTATCCATATTAGCCTTGCCATGCCTGGCTTGCTTGTAAGCATTGACAAAAAATTTACGACCAAACCAAAACAGCACTGGAATGCTTAATGCCAGAGAAATCCAGCGTCCCGGCATCCAGTCCATCAGGAACATACCCAGCACGACCACCGGGATGGTCAGGATAGCCGCCCCGATGGTGCGGCGTTTAGCTTCCTGATAATGCTGTTGTTGTAGTTCCTGCTGAACTTCCTGTGGATCTTCTGCATCTACAATTAAATCGTAGCCTACGGAACGCAGCGCATTTTGCAAATCAGCATGTGTCAATACTGGTTGGTATTCTACCTGTACCGAACTATTAGCAAAATTTACTGTAGCACGGGCTACTCCTTCGGTGTGGCTTAAAATAGATTCCACGCTGGAAGCACAGCTTGCGCAACTCATGCCCGTCACGGGAAAAGTCTCTCGAACCAGCGAATCACCTTTAGAAGGATGGGCTGCTTTTTCTTCTGTTTTTGTTATAAGTTCGTTCATTGTATTCAATCTTGATAGTACTACTACAATACTACATCTATTGCAAGGTGATCGTTTTACATAATCTCTAGTAAATTTTACAAAATTTTGGAGATAGCCTTTTGCTGGAGGTAAGCAGATACACGGTTTATCTCTTTGAACTTGGTTTAAGCAAAAAAATTAGCCATTGCTATTTTTACTGTACGTTATGATCTGTTTCTTATAAGTCTTTGCCTTTTTAAAGTGGGAGGGAGAAAGGCCGGTAATTTCTTTAAATTGATTGGATAGATGCTGTAGACTGCTAAAACCTAAAATATAAGCGATCTCTGTGAAGGTAAAGTCAGTATGCGCTAAAAACTCTTTAGCTTTTTCCAATCTCTGATGAATGATATATTTTTCCAGCGTCATACCCTCTGCATATACAAAGTGAGCTTTGATGGTTTGGTAAGGGATGCCTAATGTTTCTGTTAAAATTGTAGCATACTTGTGTTGCATTTCGTAAACGCGATCCTCATCAAGCAACTCATTGATCAAGTACTTTACCTCTTCTGCTACCGCATCTTGATTTCTCACCAGCGAAAAACCATGCTTTGACAATTGACCCTCCACCATTTTAATAGAAACTAACATAGGTACTCCAACCACGGTAACTGAGCCTAAACGTATATCTCTTACCTCAAGCCCTAGATCAGTTAATGTTTTGGCTACTACTTTTATACAGCGGTCGCAAACCATTCCTTTTATCTGTATCGTCTTCTCGTGTTCCATTTCAAAATATTACTTTGTCTAAAGACTTTCGCTGGATACTCTGTAGCTTTTGAAAGTGAGAAGGGGTAGTGCCTACTGTTTTTTTAAACTGGGAAGAAAGATGGGAGACATTACGATAGTGCATTACTTGTGCTATTTGGCTAATGATCAATTTTATCATTATCAAGATTTTCTTCAGTATCAACTTCTACACTTCCCAACTGTATATTTTTAGCATTAATTCCCAGTTGCTCTAGTTCTTCTTGCACCACCTGTCTACAGCGGTCACAAACCATATTCTTGATATACAATATCTTAGTCATAGCTGATCACATCTTTTGTGTACTCAATCAACAAATAAAAGCTAACCCACCAAATGGTGCAGGTGGGTTAGCCTATACAATTTAGACAATCAGCTTAAACATGACTACATCAGTGATTGCCTTGCTCAACAGGAATTGGATAGCCAAGCCTTTTGGCAAGAGATTAAACCTTTTGTTCGTCAAATAGAAGATCAGGAATCCTGGCTTAGTATTGATGATGTGATAGTAGAAAAGCCTCACTCAGCAGAGAATGAGGTAATTTCCTATCATTATGATCACACCCAAGGCAAAGCTGTCAAAGGGATAAACATTCTAAACTTCTTGCTCAGCAGCCATGACCAGGAACAGATTGTCAACTGTCCAGTAGCCTATCAAGTCATTCGCAAAACTGAGTGGTATACGGATAGCAAAACAGGTAAACAGAAACGAAGTAGTGCTAAAACCAAGAATGAAATAGTATTGGAACATCTCCATAGGCTTGTTTTCCTCAATAAGGTAAAGTTCAAATACCTTTTGTTTGACACTTGGTTTGCTGCCTCAGAAACATTCAAATATATTCATGACAAACTCAAAAAGGTGTTTGTCTGCCCTTTGAAAAGCAATAGGCTAATAGCTCTTAGCAAAGAAGATAAGATGCACGGTCGTTTTGTGAACGTATCAGA
>JBBSNI010000196.1:0-9966 GCA_038232695.1 Cytophagales bacterium | reverse complement strand
GACATCGCTGAAAAACTCAGGTCGGCTAAACAAGCGTGGGAAGCAGATGCCCTGGCGGAGCTTCCCGAAAAAGATACCCGCGCTTTTCCGGTAGGGCATCCTGACTTTGTGTACAACCAGATTCCGGCCCGTGATGGTATAGCCCATGGAAATATCCGGCGGTCTAATCGTTGGCCCAACTGCTCTTTTTTTGAAAATTGGACGAGCGTACAAGACAGCATCACCTGGGAGATAGACGTGTTGGAAGAAGGGGATTTTGAAGTGGAAATCTACTACACCTGTCGACCCGGAGATGTGGGGGCTACCCTTGCGTTAAGTTTTCAGGATAACAGGCATACGTTTGAAATTACCGAAGCCCATGATCCGCCTTTAATGGGTATGGAAAATGACCGTGTGGAACGGCAGGAATCTTATGTCAAAGATTTCAAACCGGTGCGCACCGGTACCATGCATCTCAACAAGGGCAAAGGCACCCTGACCCTGAAAGCCCTGAATATCCCGGGCCGTGAAGCCCCGGATTTCAGGCTGATGATGCTCAAAAGGGTGGATGTAAGCGATGTATAATATGGCAAATCATGCTTTATTCCTGATTGTTTTGTTGATGCAACTTCCCCTGTCAGGAAGTAGTCAGCACACAACCAAGTCCTATGATGTAATCGTAGTAGGCGCTACTTTCTCAGGCATTGCGGCTGCCATCAATGCTGCCCGCTACGGTCATAAGGTAGCCTTAGTAGAAGAATATGGCCGCGTGGGAGGGCTCATGACAGGCGGGCTTTCTTTTACCGATTTTATATCCTTTGAATCGTTGAGCGGCACTTTTCTGGATTATAATAAGCGGGTAGTCGCCTATTACACCCAAAAGTACGGACCTAATTCTCAGCAGGTAGAAGACTGTCATTTCGGCATCCATACCGAACCCCACGTCACGCTACAGCTATTTAACGAAATGCTGGCAGAATATCCAGGTATCCAGGTGTATCTCCACCACCGGCTGAAAAGTGTCTCTTTAGGACGCCCCGTTCGGCAGTTGAAGCATATAGAAAGCGCAAAGTTTGTCAACCTCAACAACAACGAAGCATTAGATCTTGCCGGGCAAATATTCGTGGATGCTACCTATGAGGGTGACTTAGCGGCTTTTGCCGGGGCTGAGTACCGCATCGGGCGCGAGTCGCGGCAGGAATACGGAGAGCCTTTAGCAGGTCATATATTTTACAGCAATGGACAAATCCTGAACGGGAGTACCGGGCAAGGCGACCACCGGGTACAGGGCTACAACTTTCGCCTCATCATGACCAACAACCCCGCTAACCGCCGCCTGATTGAACAACCGAAGAACTACAAGCGGGAAGAATATCTTTCTATGGCCAAAGTGCTTCAGGAAGAAAAGGTAAGCCAGGTGTTTGTAGAAAAAAGCCGGGATGGCATCCTGCGGGCACAGATGATCCCTAACCAAAAAGCCGATGTCAACGACATCAAGAATGCCCCGGTGCGGATTGCGCTGTTAGGCGAAAACTACGCGTATCCGGACGGCAGCCCGGAAGTCAGGGCGGAAATTATTGCTCAACATAAACAACATATCCTGGGTTTGCTGTATTTTCTGCAAAATGACGAAGCTGTACCCAAAAAATACCGGCAGGAAGCCCGGCAGTGGGGGCTGGCCAAAGATGAGTTTACCGACAACGACAATTTTCCTACCCGTCTCTACATCCGGGAAGCCCGGCGGATCATGGGCGAGTATGTATTTACCCAGCAGGACGTCAATCCGATACCCGGCACATTGGTGGTCCCGCATCAAAAAGATGCGATTGCTATTGGAGATTATGCCCTGAACTGTCATGGCGTACAGCCGCCATCGCTGTATCCCTCGGTGGCCGAAGGGGATTACAATTTTATTCCGCCTCCGTTCCAGATTCCACACGGCGTCATCATGCCCCGAAAATCTGCCAACTTACTGGTGTCTGTCGCCGTTTCCAGCAGCCACGTAGGTTTCAGCGGCATCCGCCTGGAACCGGTCTGGACTGCCCTGGGGCAGGCGGCAGGCTTAACAGCCCACGTGTCTTTGCAACAAAGAAAAACGGTTCCTGAGGTAAAAGCAGGGGAAGTACAGGCTCTGCTCCATCAAAACAAGGCTAAAACCACCTACATTTCGGACATTGATGTGGATTCCCCTTTGTTTGAAGCGGCGCAATACTTAGGGGTGCGAGGCTATATGGAAGATGTCTACCTGCTGGATACCCTGGACATGATCGGTGCAGAGACATACCGCAGCCTGTGGGGTACGCAGTACGCCGCCGCTTACCCTTTTCATGCGCTGGAGCCGGACAAGAAATTAGAAGACAGCCTGGCTGCACAATGGATAGCGCGTCTGCGCAGCCAATCTCAGGCAGAAAAAGCCCGGCAATTCATCCAAGACAACCCACCTACCCGGGGCGCATTCTTACTAAAAATCTACGAATTAGAAAAGACAAAGTGATTTTATGATATTTCACTGCAACTTCACCAAATGAAGCTCTTTCTCCAGATCGCTTTCGTTAAACTGCGGTTGGGGCACGGAAAAACACTCGATGAAGGCATCGGTGTGATAAAGATAATGTACAATGTCGGATGCGCTGCCGGTCTCCTTGTTTTCAAAAAAGCGGGTGGGCATCTCTTCATAATCGCCGATGGATACCTGCTGACTTACTTTTTTTAAGACCACTTTGCGGCTGATAGGCACATAGGCGTTCGACATAGAAACAGCGATTCCTTTGAGCAATTGCATACTGTCGGGATAGGAGGGGGGCAAGATAAAATGCGCCATAAAATGATCCTGTATCATGGTGCCGTGTTCGAGCATCTGCACGGTCAGTAAATGGTTGTTGCTCAGATACGCCACGCCCTTAAAAGAGGAAGGTCCCAGCGCATTTCCTTTCTGGGCTACGAAATTCCGCCCCTGGCTGTCCGGTCTGATCAGGAAAGGCTCCGCTTTGACCCTGTAGCCAAAAGAGGAGACGTAATAACATTCATACAGGCCCATCAGCTTGCGCATCAAAGGGTCCGGGGAAGCCTGGATCAAACCGTCTATATAATGGCTTGTCAAGCCCTTGGCATCATGAGCCGGTTCACTCTGGAGCGACTCAAGATCGCTGATATACTGCGCTAATTTCCGGCGTATCTTCTTCTCTGAAATATTGTTGACAGAGGCAAATAGCTGACTGATCTTATGGGCTGCTTCCGGGTCGTGGGGTGTCAATTTGGCAATCTCAGCCAGCACGGTATTGACCAGCACCGACAATATGGAAGGATACATGCCCAAATGCCGCGCTATTTGTTTTTTCTTCACGCCCTGTTCGCAGAGTTGATGAACAATGGTTAGAAAACTTCGCGTTGTGTAAATAAAATCTTCAGCCATGCTGCTAACAATGAGTACAGCCAAAAGTATTGGATTAATATGCATTAATATAATTAATGATGTTAATTTATTATTAACAATTCGATAACCCTGTCTGGTCTTTTAGAAAACAGTGGAATGCTACCTTTACCAAAAAAAGACTATGGACATACAACTAATCGTCTTCGACATCGCCGGCACGACCGTGCAGGATGATCACCATGTTTGCGACGCTTTGCAGCAAGCCCTGCATCAGCATGGTTACACGGAGGTGCCCGACGGAGCCGTCAACCGGCGCATGGGGTATCCTAAGCGGCAGGCGATCCGCGAAGTACTGCAAGAGCACGCGCCAGACGCCGCCAGGATCAGCGACGGGAAGGTGGAAGCCATCCATGAGACCTTTCAGCAGGCCATGCTGACCTTTTATCGTGATAGCCCTGAGCTGCGTCCGACCGACCAGGCAGAAGAAACCTTGCAGATGCTCAAAGATATGAATATCAAAATTGGTCTGAACACGGGCTTCTCCCGCCAGGTCGCCGACACCATCATGGAACGCCTGCAATGGAAGGAGCAGGGGCTGATAGACTACCTGATCGCCAGCGACGAGGTGTCCGCCGGGCGACCTGCCCCGGATATGATACACAAACTGATGCAGATGGCTGGCGTAGCAGAGGCACAACAGGTCGCCAAAGTCGGAGACACGGCGGTAGATGTGCTGGAAGGACAAGCCGCAGGGTGCGCCTGCAACATCGCCGTCACCACCGGCGCTTACCAGAGAAAAGACTTAGAGGCTTGCCATCCAACCCACGTCATAGACCATATCAGCGAGGTGATCACCATCATTCAGCAGTATCAGCACCAACCCGATACGGTTGCCTGAGTTTTTGGTCAGTTACCCCTAAAGTTCGGCACAGGTCTGTGAGACACAGACCTGGGAATTTTAGAGAAATAACGTTCCATGAACACTTGACAGCCCTGCCTTCCTTTTTGAAGATTTACCATTTGTGCATATATTTTAGAGAACCTACCCCATGAAACTAATCCGGGAACGCCTTCAGACTTCTATGTCAGTCAGTATCTTTGCTGCGCTGAGTGCGTTTGTGGTGTATTCCTGCATGTATGCTTTCCGTAAACCTTTCACGGCGGCTACCTTTGGGGATATGGACTGGTGGGGTATCGACTTTAAAGTGTGGCTGATCCTGGCGCAGACGGTAGGCTATACTCTGAGCAAGTTTTACGGCATACGCTTTATCGCCGAACTCAACCCCACCAGAAGAAGCCTGTATGTGCTGCTGCTGATCGGAATGGCCTGGCTCGCGCTGCTAGGTTTTGCCCTGACGCCTGCTCCTTTTAATATTTTGTTTATGCTCCTGAACGGATTTCCGCTGGGCATGATCTGGGGCATTGTGTTCAGCTACCTGGAAGGCCGGAAAACTACAGAACTGATGGGCGCCTTCCTGTCTATCAGCTTTATTGTGTCTTCCGGTTTTGTCAAAACGGTAGGTAAATGGCTGATGACCAGCCTGGAAGTAAGTCCTTTTTGGATGCCTTTTTTAGTAGGACTGCTGTTTTGCCCACTGCTGTATGCTTCCCTCTGGTGCCTTGACCAGGTGCCGCCGCCTACGCCCGAAGATGAGCGCCTTCGTACCCGACGTATTCCTATGGACCGTCCGCGCCGAAAAGCATTCATCAAAACTTTCCTACCAGGCATTCTGCTGCTGGTCGTCACGTATATTTGCCTGACCATACTGCGGGATTTCCGGGATAACTTTGCCGCTGAGCTATGGAAATCGTTAGGCTACGCCCAAAACCCAGGCATCTTTACTTTCACCGAACTGCCCATTGCCCTCATTGTGCTGCTGATGATGGGGCTGCTGGTCTTTGTCAGAAACAACTACCAGGCCTTCATGCTCAACCACGGAATGATCCTAACAGGCATCGTCCTGCTTTTTGGAGCAACCGTTTTGTTCCGGCAAAACATGATCTCCCCGGTACTTTGGATGATACTGACGGGCACGGGGCTGTACTTAGGGTATATCCCTTTCAATTGCCTGGTCTTCGAGCGGCTGATCGCTACCTTCAAACATCCCGGCAACGTGGGGTTTGTCATGTATATCGCCGATAGCTTCGGATACCTGGGCAGCGTGGGTATTCTTTTTTATAAAGAACTGTGGGTATCCGAACAGCTATCCTGGCTGCGCTTTTATACCCAATGCATCTGGGTCATCGGGCTGCTCTCGTTCTGTTTGATCCTATGTTCTCTTTTTTATTTCAGTGTTAAATACAAAAAAAGCAAAACCGCATCCTTACAATATGCATGATATGGAACAAAAAACAGCCATTGTGGTCGGGGCAGGCATCGTAGGCTTAGCCGTTGCCAGAGCTTTAGCCGTCCGGGGCTTTCAGGTAGAAGTCTTCGAACGCCACGAAAGAGCTACGAAAGCTTCTGTCCGCAACTTCGGCATGATCTGGCCCATCGGTCAGCCCAAAGGTGTGTTGCTGAACCGCGCCCTGCGCAGCCGCGCCATCTGGCTGGAGGTATTGGCGGAAGCCAACATCTGGCACGAAAAAGCAGGCAGCCTGCACTTAGCGTACCATCCCCTGGAGTGGGAGGTGATGAACGAATTTGCCCGCCAGGAACAAGCCCACAGAGATTGCCGGATCTTATCCCCCCGCGAAGTAGCGAAACATTCGCCGGCGGCAAACAAGCAAGGCTTGTACGGCGGGCTGTACAGCCCTTCAGAAGTGATCGTAGACCCCCGCGAGGCTTTGGCAAAACTGCCTGCCTACCTGTCAGAAAAATATGACGTACACTTCCATTGGCAAACGGCCATCACGGAAGTAGACTACCCCCAGGTACGTTCAGGAAAACATACCTGGACCGCCGGTACGATCTATATCTGTAGCGGGGCAGACTTTGAGACCCTGTTTCCCGAGCTATTTCAGGAAGATGCGCTGAACCGCTGCCAGATACAGATGATGCGCACCCCCCCTCAGCCGGACGGTTGGCGTATCGGTCCCGCGCTGTGCGGCGGACTGACCCTGATACACTACCACAGCTTTCAGGAGGCAGCTTCTTTGCCCCGCCTGAGAGCGTATTTTGAGGAACACTACCCTGAGTATCTACGCCGGGGCATCCATGTGATGGCCGCCCAAAACGGAAAAGGGGAGCTGATCCTCGGAGATTCTCATACCTATGGAAGCACCTCTACGCCCGACAACCAGGAAGATGCCATTCAGTTAATTCTCCAATATTTAAAGAATATGGCTTCTTTCAAAGAGGAAACCTTAGCAGCCCGCTGGCTGGGCGTGTATGCAAAAACCAAAGACGGCACCAGCGAGTGGATACGCCGCCCCCAGCCAGGCGTAACCATCGTCACCGGTCTGGGCGGCGCCGGCATGACCTTATCCTTCGGACTGGCGGAAGAGACGGTGGAAGAGGCAAGAGGTTAAGGTCTTCAGGTGTTCAGGTGCTTTCCAGTTTTGTTATTTTTTTACTTGAGCATTGAATATTGAGTGTTTAAAAAATATTCAATATTCAACAATCAATATTCAATGCTCAAGGAAAGATAACTATGAAATTTACCCTTCGAACTGACAAAGTAATACCAAATACTTTAACACCCTAACACATGAACACCTTAACACACAAACACCATATTACTCTTATGTTTCCTCTACACAGAATCTTTAACAAAAACTTAAAACCAAACCAAGTACAGGGCTGTGCTGATGCATTACCTTTGAACCCTTGAACCGCAACTAAACCATTTATTGATATGAAACTCTTTCTACACCCCAACCGGCAGCGTCCGGGCTTGAAAAGCCTGTTGCGCTGCCTGATCCTGCTGATGCTTTGGAGTACCGCTGCTGATGCACAGGATAAAAATATTTCAGGCAAAGTCACCGACGAAGAAAATGCGCCTATTCCGGGCGTCAATGTACTGGTCAAAGGTACCAACCAGGGGACGATCACCGATATTGAAGGGGACTATCGCCTCAGCGTGGCGGATACGGCCAGCGCCCTGGTCTTCTCTTTTGTAGGCTACGAAGTCCGGGAAGTTGCTATTGGCAACCAATCTACTGTCAACGTAAATATGTCTGTGGATGCTACCGAACTGAGTGAGGTGGTCGTGACGGCCCTGGGTATACGAAAAGATAAAGCCAAGCTGGGCTATGCCGTGCAGGAAGTGGAAGGCGAAAAGCTGGTTAAGGCGCGGGAGCCCAGCGCCATCAGCAACCTCACCGGCAGGGTAGCCGGCTTGCAGATCGCCAATGCGCCCGAACTCTTCAAAGCACCCCAGGTCTTGTTGAGAGGAAAAGAACCTTTGATCGTCGTAGACGGTGTGCCGATCAACTCCGACACCTGGAACCTGAGCCCGGATGATATTGAGTCTTATACGGTACTCAAAGGGCCCACCGCTTCTGCCCTGTATGGCTCCCGAGGACAAAACGGAGCCATACAGATCACTACCAAGCGGGGAACCGAAGACGGCAAAGGCTTTACCGTAGAGGTAAACTCCAGCACACAGCTACAAACGGGCTTCAACGCCATTCCTGACGTACAAAACCAATACGGGCCGGGCTCTTACGGCAAGTACGCCTTTGGCGATGGTATGGGCGGCGGTATCAACGACTCTGACTTTGACGTATGGGGCCCAAAGCTGGACGGCAGGCTGCTTCCCCAGTATGATAGCCCGGTTGACCCCGCTACCGGCGAGAGAGTTCCTACCCCCTGGCTGCCCAGGGGTAAAGATAACCTGAAAAATTATCTGCAAAGCGGGCTGCTGTCTACCAACAACGTAGCGGTAGCAGCTAGCAATGACTTAGGCGATATTCGTCTTTCGGCTTCTCATACCTATCAGAAAGGCATTGTGCCGAATACCAAGCTCAATATTACTAATTTCAACCTGTCGGGAGGTTTGAACCTGACGGAAAAGCTGCGGGTAGAAGCTAACATCAATTATAACAAACAGTATACGCCCAACTATCCTAATGTCGGGTATGGTCCTAACAGCATGATCTACAACATCCAGATCTGGAACGGCGCCGACTATGACATCCGAGACCTGAAAAACTACTGGAAACCGGGCAAGGAAGGGTTAGAGCAGATCAACAATGAGTATACGCGCTACAATAACCCCTGGCTCATTGCCAAAGAATGGCTAAGAGGCTACTACAAAGACGATGTATACGGCTATGCCCTGATGCGTTACAAATTTGATGACCACTGGGATGTCATGGCCAGAACGTATGTCAGCACCAATAACCAGTTCCAGAACCAGAAGTTCCCCTACGGCGGTACGACCTACGACCGCGAGAAACGGCAGGGAGGCTACCTGGAAGGCTACCGCTATTATTTTGAAAACAACACGGACGCTTTGCTGAGCTATCAGAATACCATCAGCAGCGCCTTTGATATCAATGCTTCCATAGGCGGTAATCTCAGAACCTACAATATGCGCTACCAGTATGGTAAAACGGATTACCTGGTCGTGCCTGGCTTATACACCCTGAGCAATACCACCAACCCGGTTTCACCGGTCAGTTACAACGAGAACAAGCAGGTGCAGAGCCTCTACGGTACCGCCGATCTGTCCTATAATAACTACCTGTATCTGGGACTTACCGGACGTTGGGATCGCTCTTCTACCTTGCCCTTGTCCAACAATTCTTTCTTTTATCCATCTGTCTCCCTGAGTGCGGTAGTCTCTGATATGGTGACACTCCCCGACTTTATTTCCTTTCTAAAGGTGCGGGGCGCCTATGCCAGGGTAGGCAATGACCTGGTGCCTGGCGGCGACCGGGATGTAGTCAACAACAACGGTTCGCTGAACCAGTTTCAATATACCGGCACAACAATTTATGAAAATATCCCGGTCTATTCCTTGGGTACACCCTGGAACAACCAGCCTACCTTGTATTATACCAGCACATTGACCAACCCCAACTTAGAACCTGAATTTAGCACTTCTTACGAACAAGGGGTAGATATTCGCTTCTTCAACAATCGGTTAGGCCTGGACGTAGCGCATTTTAATACTATCGACGGACCGAAGATATTTAACCTGCCTGTCTCGGAAGCTTCCGGCTACGATGAGTTCAAAACCAACGGACTCAAGACCGAGCGCAGAGGATGGGAAGTGACGCTCAATATGACGCCAGTGACCCTGGCGAATGGCTTCCAGTGGGATGTGGCTGTTAACTGGGCTACGTACAAAGAAATCCTTCGGGAAGTGTACGGCGACCTGACCACCATTGAAGGAGTCACCGGTGCAGGCAAAGTCAGGATCGGGGAAAGGGTTGACCAATACTACGGCTCCGGTTTCCTGCGCTCCGAGTCGGGCGAGATCATCACTGCTGCCGATGGCAGACCTGTCTTTGACCAGTTGCCCGTCTTCTACGGTTATACCACACCTAAATGGTTTGGCGGCATCAGCAATACCCTTAGCTATAAAAACTTCGGGCTGAGCTTTCTCTTTGACGGACGGGTAGGTGGCAAAGGGGAGAATTATATTAACCGAAAGCTATGGCAAAGCGGAAGGCATCCCGATGCCATAGACCCACTGAGAGAAAACGATGGCAAAGAGATCAAG
>JBBSNI010000195.1:0-9974 GCA_038232695.1 Cytophagales bacterium | reverse complement strand
TTTACTGTACGGCAAACGTACACAAAAATAACAAACTTTCATACACATAAACTTT
Source organism: Cytophagales bacterium (assembly GCA_038232695.1). Classification (GTDB taxonomy): domain Bacteria; phylum Bacteroidota; class Bacteroidia; order Cytophagales; family Cyclobacteriaceae; genus JAJNNC01. Next base: position 9,919 of record JBBSNI010000195.1, on the reverse strand, counting down.
TAATTTTGTAGCTAACTCTTTTTGATGGTATGATCATCCGCAGACTCAGCCAGGTTCGTAAAGAAACCGTAGGAGGGAAGGCCCTCGGGCTTTTCAGATTGCAGGAAAAAGGCTTCCGCGTCCCTGACTTTTTTGTGCTGCCTGCTTCCGTATTTTCCTCTTATCTGAACAACAAACAAAACATACTTTCCCAGGCGCAGAAGTCTGAAGTACTGACCATTCTGGATACCTGGCACTGGAAAGAAGAAGGTGTGGCGGTGCGCTCTTCTATCGCCGGTGAAGATGGCCTTGATCATGCTTTTCCGGGCATGATGGACAGTTTCCTTAACGTAAAAGATGAGTCTGGTCTGTGGAAAGGCATAGAAGATGTGGTACAAAGCGCCTGGTCTGATAGGGCGATGGCATATAGAAGGGAAAAACAAATCGCCGGCAGTATTGTCCCGGCTGTCATTATCCAACAACAGATCAAAGCTGAATTAAGCGGGGTTGTGTTTACAGTAAATCCTGTGTATCCCCGGGAAATGGCCATACACACTGTCAGCGGATTAGGCATTGGTCTGGTAAGCGGTGCTGTAGCGCCAACAGAAATTTATCTGGACAGAAGCAGTGGAAAAATAATCCACCAACAAATCCCGGCGCAGCAGGAAAGGTATGTAACCCATAGCGCGGGCGGTGTTGAATGCATCAAAAGTGAGGGCGATGGGCAGCTTTCTCCTGCGCTCACCACCGCGCTTTATCAAACCTGTTTGCAGGTAGAGCAACATATGGGCACAGCCCAGGATATTGAGTTTTGTGTGGTCCATGACCTGATCTATTTACTGCAATCCAGACCAATTACCAGTCCTGTAGCAGCACAAACCATCTATGACAATTCCAATATACAGGAAAGCTATTGCGGGGTCACGACGCCCCTTACTTTTAGTTTCGCCAGGCGCGCTTATGCGACGGTCTATACCCAGACGATGCAGGCGCTGGGTTTGCGGCAACAGACCATTGAGGCACACCAAAACTTAGTGGAAAATCTGCTGGGGCTGGTCAAAGGACGTATTTACTACAACATCAACAACTGGTATCGCGGCTTGCAACTGCTTCCTTCTTTCAGGCAAAACAAGGAAGATATGGAAAGGATGATGGGGCTTCTGGAACCTGTTGATTTTATAGAAGATCAGCAAAAAAGCCTTCTTCAAAAGGTCAGGTTAGTGCCGCGCCTGCTGATGAATCTGGGTCGTTTGCTGTATAGCTTCTCCAGGTTGGAAGAAAGTACGTCTGCCTTCCAAACGCATTTCAAACAATATTTTGAGCAGTTCTACACCATGCCGCTGCATCAAATGACACTTGCCGGGCTCTGGCAACAGAAAGAGCAGTTAGACCGGACGCTATTGCACCGCTGGACAACCCCTATTATCAATGATTTTTATGTCATGATGAAGAACGGCGCTGCCCTCAGAATGCTTAAAAAATCAACCCCCACCCATGCCGAAGAGACGCTGAAAAGACAAATATCCGGCGACCGGCGTCCCGGCGACCGTATTCACGGCGACCGTATTCACGGCGACCCGGAAATAGACTCGCTGAAACCTACCCTGGAACTGATCGCGCTGGCTAATACAGCCAAAAAAGACAGCGATCTCTGCGCACTACTCAGCCATACCACCGATGACCTTCACGATAAGGTAGCTGCCCGGTTCCCCGGTTTCTTCGCAGAGGTTCAACAGTACATTCACCGGTATGGCGACCGTACCGTGGGGGAACTGAAATTAGAGACGATTACGATGCGGGTAAATCCACAGATTTTTTACCATTATCTCAACAACTATTTGTCAACGGATGTGGCGTTCAGTTTACATACCACGCCACCTGCTCCGTTAGCCTCTGCCCAACAGAAAAAGCTGGAGCCGTTAAAAAAAGGCATCCGGCGCAGGGAATCCATGCGGCTGGAGCGAACCCGTCTGTTTGGCATGTACCGTACGCTGTTCAGGCTGATAGGTCAACAGTTTGCCCGGCAAGGCATCTTAGCGCAAGCCAGCGATGTTTTTTATCTGGAAGAAGAGGAAATAGCCAGCCTGATCCAATCTCCCACCAACACGAAGGCAGCGATCGAAGAAAGAAAACACCAGTACAAAAAATGGGAAGATGAAATGGTGCCATCCAGGGTGATCGTACCCAGCCGTGCCGTGGCAAACCCTGATGCCGGCACAAGCAAAGACCATCTGCAAGGCGAACCCTGCGTACCGGGAAAAGTGAAAGGAGAAGCCATACTGATCAGCCGCCCGGATGATGATCTTTCGGTGAAAGGTAAAATCATTTGTGCGCTGAGAACCGACCCGGGCTGGGCAGCGCTTTTTCCGGTGTGCAAAGCTGTGCTCATCGAGAAGGGTTCCTCGCTTTCTCATTCGGTCATACTGCTCAGGGAATTAGGCGTTCCGACGATTATCAATATTCCCGGACTTACCCAATCTGTTTCTACCGGTATGATCATTGAACTGGATGCCGGTACGGGTGAAATTTTACTAAAAGAAAAGGCAAACTGAATGATGGAGAGAATATGCATCAAAGACAAATTGCCGGACAGCTTTTTTGCGCTGCCGCAAAGTATATACCATTCGCTGCCCTTTGCACCCGAAGAAGATAGGGAGCCAATACACCGCTTGCTGTCTGAGGAAAGCGCGCATCACGAAATGGTACTTTATACCGATCATCAGACGGTCAGGCTATTAGGGATTTTTCCTGAAAACGCTCCTGTAGCTCACTTTGCTTACTGGGAAGCTTCCAATCAAAAAACAAATCAACAGGCTTTTGAGATGTTTGAAACCGATGCGGCACAAAGAAAGATGAAACTCATCCAAGGTCCCCTGACCTTCAATACCTTCCACAGATACAGGCTCAGGTTGCAAACACCTTCCTGGCATATGTTTGACAGGGAACCTGTGAACCCCTTGTATTATATCGACTGGCTGAAAGAACTGCAATACACCCCCAGCCTGACCTTTGAAAGCCGCAGGATCAAATCATCGGGGGTGCCGGAGGTCTATGCCGCAAAAGACCATTATATTTCAACGCTCACCCAATTGCCTTTCCGGTGCATCCCGCTGACGCCTGAAAACTGGGTGCAAAGAGCTCATGAAATATTTGAGTTGGTGGATACCATATTTTCTCAGAATCCAGGCTATAAGCCTATATCTTATGCACAGTTTTGCTTGTTGTACAACGCGGATTTTGCCCAAAAGCTTTGTCCGCACAGTTCGGTTTTGTTTGAAAACGAAAGCAAAAAGCTGGTTGGCCTATGTTTTTGTTTACCGGATTACAGATCATTAGCGCAAAAGGCTAACCCCGTTTTTGCCCGTGACTATTCCAAACTGACGCATAAAACCCTGCTCATCAAATCGGTAGGCGTTCATCCGGATTTCAGGGGGCAGGGGCTGATGAATTATCTGGGTGCTTATTGTATGCAAACTTTCAGAAACCATTATGACGATGCCATCTTTTGTCTGATGAGAGAAAATAATCCGTCGCTGGCTTTTACAGAAAACCTGCCGTATGAAAGTTGTTCTTATGCCTTGTTCGAAAAAGCCGTTCGCTTATAGTTGCTATTATTGAGATTTAGATACCAAACAGAAGTTGCCTTTTGATAGCTAAAATCCGTACTTTGGCGGTAAAACAAACCTATTCATATCCAAGTACTAACCCTGATGGGGACCCCTTACAAAAAATGCTATAACCCTTCCGGTTAGCTGGGAAATGTCGGGTAAAAGCGTTAAATGACAGAATGTCGGAAATTGAGTCAGCCGAATTAAAGCAGCGGAAAATGATCAAGCAATTATCACGATATTAAACTGAGTAAAGGATGCCTACAAAACTGTGCAGCACTTATCCATTGCGCGCAAGCTAAAAGTGTAAATTGGAAGAAAAAGGCTGGACAGATGAACACGTAGACACAATGCTCAACACAAAGAGGAGAAAATCTAAAAGGTATTGATTTTCCAAGTGTAAATACTTCTCGTTCTTATCACTCCGGTCTCACAGACCTGAGTGGAGTGGCACAAATATTTCACTTCTCCAACCTGAGCCAGCGGCCGTTGTACGGTTCCAAAGCAATATCTTTTCCTAACTCCAGCTTTTCTCCTGTGATGGCATCTGTCGCTGAGGTATAGGTATAGCCTTTCGTTTCAAGCTTCACGCTAAGGGCCGGACCATCGTTGACAAGGAAGTAATGATCTGCTTTGGGTGCTGCCAGACGGTACACGAGGGCGCCATCACAACGATAAGGCGGCGCTGTTTTGCCCAAGGTATGCTGCACTAACAGGGGCTCCACCCTATCCTGACCGGGTTGGTAGCACATATGGGAAGCCGCATACCCCAGGACTACAGCCGTTCCCCGGCCCAGTGTGTTCTCGGTAATGGCCGGTTTGCCATGATTAAACTGCGCTAATACTTTGGCAGTGGTAGGCGTCATATGCGCAAAAGAGCCTTTTATATCATTGCCGTTGATCTGAAAGCTGCGATTGATGCCGGAGAACTGATAATCGTCGATGGTGACGCCAAAAATCTGTTCTACCAGAGAGCCTTTGCCGGTGTCCATCAATTCGGCATACGTGTCGTACCAGGCGGAGGGCATATCCATGACCAGGCGGCCGCCTTGTTGCACATAGCTTTTCAGCATTTCCAGCATATCCTTGCTCACCGCTAACACGCCGGGCAGGTAAATGACCGGATAGCGCATCGCCAAACCGTTGCGCAGATCGTCGGCAGTGACATACTCAAAAGGAACATTGGCGTTGATCAAAGCCCGGCTCAAGCCAATACGCGCCTCAATCGGATACATTCTGAAACTGTCTCTGCCGCGGATAGACATGGCTGCCCAGATGCCTTCATTGTCCCAGTCGTAGAATACACCGACCAAAGGTTCTTTGTGCGCCTGCCAGAGTTCGTCGCGGTACTTTTGCATCGCCTGACCGATCTTTCCTACTTTGATGGCCCGGGGCGTTACCTGGTTGTTGCGGTCAAGCAGGCTGTATTCCCCCGCCTCTTTGCCTGCCGAGCGGGTACTCCAGCACCAGATACCAAAGCCCTTGAAGCCGGCCGCGATCTGGCTCAGGAAAAACTGTGTCAGGGTGCCTTCATCTACATAAAAACCCTTGTCCTGCCCGGTCTTTTCCCCATCAAACTGTTGCGGTCCGCCGGTACATTCCCAGGCGCCTGACCAGCCTCCTTTGAACAGATCGTTGGCAAAAGAAGACTGCATATAGAAGGGGCGCACCAGTTCGTTGCTGACCTGCCCGAAATGCCAGGAAAAATGGATAGAAGGGTAAAACGAACCGGCATCTTTCATCACCTCGGCGATACCCTGCAAATCTACGCCGTACCAGGACTGGGGCAGAAACAATCCCAGTTCGCCGCCGCCTCTGAAAGGGGCATTAGGGTCAAATGCTTTATAATTGTCTACAATGCTACGGATATTTTGCAAACCATGATCGGCTTTAAAACGCAGGATGTCCCGCTTGATGCGGTACTCCCGGTGGTTATACTGCTGCCAGCGAGATGAAAAATCTTCCCAGGAGGCAAAAGGTTTTCCGCCTGCCGGTTGCAGGTTAGCATGATGCTGGTTGTAGGCTTGATTTACCTTCTCTACCGTTTGGTACTGGTCTTTGACCCAATCTACAAAAAGCTTTTCTCCTTTTTCGGTAAGTTCCAGTCCTCTGGCCCCAACGGTAGGGTCAAAGGCGGTACTGCTGCTTTTGATCGCCTCGCCTGTTTCGCTGTTTTTGGCATAGGCGATGGTTTTTTGTATTCTGTCTTTGAGCACATTTTTCTGGTATGCCTGCATCTGCGGGTGGTTGCGTATCTCCTCCATAGACAGTTTGGGGGAAATCTTCAACTGCCTGAGCAAGGCATCGCTCACCGGTTCCCATCCGCCTTCGCCGTACCACCAGGGTATGATGCCTTCTTCCAAAGCGATGCTTTGTATCTCCTCTATGGTCCAATCGGGCGTCGCCAGGATTTGTTTGAGGGCGGTAAAGCCAAGTTCTTTCATGGTGCGGAAGTGCCAGCGCATGTCTTCTTCGCCTTCTCCGGGTCTTTGGATATAGACGACCCCGGCAGGCATGGGTGCCAGCTTACGGAATTTTTCCTGCTCGGCAGACTGGTGCAGGGCATCGTATTGATCATGCAGAAAATCATGCTGCTGGGCATACAGGGCGGTCGGGTTGGTGACAGACAGCCAACAGATCAAACAGAAGGATGCGTAAAATTTAGGGTACATATGATGTTAGGTTGTTGGTTTTATTTGTCTCTGGCTACTTTCTGCCTGGCAAGTTCATTGATTCTATTATCTGAAATACTTGCAGCTTTTCGTTGTTGTTTGCAACAATGACGAAAGAACCTTCAGGAGTTTTGATCCAAGCCAGGTCTCTGACATTGCCGGGAGCATAAAATCCGCTGTTACGCATAGGCACCGGTTTCATTTTGCCTCCGGGCTCCCCCTTCAGCGGAATGCCCCCGGAACTAGTCCGGGACAGGCTGCCCAGCGGGATGCCGCCCAGCAACAATCCTATGCCGGCATCATCGCGCGGTGTTTTAGTTTCTATTTCGTAAAGATTACCTGCCAATAGCGCATCCTCAGAACCCTCTGCCTCAAAGTCTTGCACGAGTATGTCTTGCAAGGAAGAAAGCTGTGCTTCCATCGGCAAAGGTTTGATAATAAACTTCCCATGACCTTCATTTTGTAAGATAATATGCTCGAACATAGCTGCCTGAAGATGCAACGAATAGGGAGCGGAAAACTGCTGTATCATCTCAGGAAGGGTAGCCTTGGCAAAGGAAGCATAATCAGGGTATTTCTTTTTCAAAGCAGGCAACTGGGTCGTTATATCTTCTCTTCCGTAGATGGGATACAGCTTTCCGTTTTGATAATGTCCTGTCAATATATCATTAGAACCGTTTTCGTCAAAATCTCCTGCAAAAATTTCCAAAGGTTCTTCGGCGGTAGGATGAAACCGGTAGTTGAGACCCATATTACCCAGGAGGTAATCCTGGTCTCCGTCCTGGTCCACATCGATGGGTGCGATACACTGCCACCAGCCGGTGGTCTGCTGTAACGGGAGTGCTTTGCCATCCCGGAAAAATGTCAAAGAGGTAGTATCAAGGTGCAAGCGTCCCTTTTTATTTTTATAAAAACGCAGGGGCGTCCACTCACCGGCAACGATAAGATCTTCCCACCCGTCCTGATCCATGTCCGCCCATAGCGCCACATTGAGGAAACCCGGTTGGAAACCCGGTTGGAAACTCGGTGGCTCCATGAGCATCGCTTTTGTCACATCTGTAAACTTCCCCTGTTGATTTTCCAGCAGGAAGCTTTGGTCGGCAAAAGGATAGCGCCCGGCTGCTACGCCTCCTCCGGCAAACAAGTCCAGGTCTCCGTCTTGATCAAAATCGGCAGCAGCCACGCAGGCTGTGTTATAGCGCAGGTCAGGCAGGCTTGCTTTGGATTTGGTAAAGCGACCTTTGCCATCGTTGGTGTACAGCCTGTCCTGCAAGGCGGCTGAGCCGGGAGCAAACTCATTGCTGCCGCTGGCTACATACAAGTCCAGGTCTCCATCCTGATCGGCATCAAAGAACAGGGCATCCACATCTTCACTTTCGGCATCAGCAGTCCAGGGCTGTTGGGGTGCTTTTATAAAATTGCCTCGTCCGGTTTGCAAAAATAACTGTCCTGCCTGCCCCCGCGCGCCTCCTGCGTAGAGATCATCCCATCCGTCGCCATTGACATCGCCGGTAGCCAGGCACGGCCCCTGGCTGGAAAACTGACGGGGCAGCAGAAACTCACGATCAAAATCATCGTACGTGCTTTCCCGGTGGGTGAAATTCAAGCCCACACCTGGCGATGCCTCCCGGAAAAGCTTTTCTTCGTCAGGCACGGAGCGATCGCCGGACGGACTCTTTGCCTGCTGATAATCTACGGTAAGCGTCTGGTTGGTGCCTACGTTTTTTAAGAAACTTATTTTTTGGTCGTACCATATTACCCGGATACTATCTATGGTTTTCCATGAGCCAACCCCAAAATGCACCACCGGCTCTACAGAAGACTGAAAGCCGCGGGTAGGATAAAGCTGCTGGAACTGAAGGCTGTCGTTTTTGTACAGGGTCACTTTGGCACCGAACCCCAAAGTATTATCAGCATTTCCCTTGAGCCTGAGGCGAAGATACCCTTTGCCGGACTGGCTGGCATGGTTCTCATAAATTCCTGCAAAATCATCTATATTGTTCATGACAATGTCCAGGTCGCCATCATTATCCAGATCAGCATAAGCGGCTCCGTTGGAGAAGGTCTCATCTTCCAGCCCCCATGCTCCGGCTTTGTTCTGAAAGGTCAGGTCTCTTTGATTTTGGAAAACATAGTTGCGGATTTTCTGGGAAGGCATCCGGTCAAGCAACTGCTGAGCCGCCGGTGCTGCCAAGTCTACAAAACGGGTGTTGGAAGCTGCCAGGTTGTCGTTCAGTCCGGCGATGAAGTCATTGTTCATCACATCTTTGCGCAGCCCGTTGGTCACCAGCAGGTCTTTCCAGCCGTCGTTGTCAAAGTCGGCCAGCAAAGCCGCCCAGCTCCAGTCGGTCTGTGCCATGCCAGCCAGCCGGGCAATATTACTGAAGACAGGGTTTCCATCCGGCCCGGTGCCGTTGTTTAATTGCAGGCTGTTGTACATATACTGGTAATGATATCCCCGGTTGACAAACTCCCGGAACTTGGTTTTGCTGATCCCGGCCAGGTTGGTTTTCTGCCTTTCGTGATCTTCGGCTGCCATGTCCAGCACGACCACATCCTGCCAGCCGTCGTTGTTATAGTCGGCAATATCCACGCCCATGCCAAAAAAGGAGGTCTGCCGGGTAGCCGTATGGATAGATTCCTTAAAGACAGGACGTCCGGCCTGATCGCCCTGGTGGATATACAGGTAATCATGTTCGTAGAAATCGTTGGCTACGTAGATATCCTCCCAGCCGTCCTGGTTCAGGTCTGCTATGCATACTCCCAGTCCATAGCCTTCTTTGCTGCCCAGTATACCTGCCTGCGCACTGATGTCTACATACTTTCCCTGCCTGTTTTCAAACAACTTGTCGCCAATATAAGAGTCCCGGGTGTTGGAGGCACGCATTTGCATCTGCCCGTAGTATTCCATGCCATGATTGATCAGGAACATATCTAAGTCTCCGTCTTTGTCATAGTCAAAAAAAGCAGCCTGTACGGAGTATCCGGGATCGTCCAACCCAAAGGCGGCTGCTTCTTCCCTGAAGGTTCCGTCCTGCCGGTTGACATACAACAGGTTGCGGCGGTTTTCGGGCTGTAGATTACCGGAGCGACACACATAAATATCCAGCCAGCCATCGTGGTTGATGTCTACCATCGTGGCGCCCGTACACCAACTGGCATTGCTTATTTTGCCTAAGCCCGCCGGAAGGGTAACATCGGCAAAGCGGAAGCCTCCCTGGTTGAGGTAGAGTTTGTTGGATACCGTATTACCGGTCAGAAAAATATCCGTGTTGCCGTCGTTGTTGACATCCCCTAAAGCTACCCCGCCTCCGTTGTAAAAATACTGGTAGAGCAGAATATTTTTGTAGGCATCTTCTTCCGGGGTGTTGATAAAATAGATGCCTGTCTGTTCAGGTGTTTTTTTTTCAAACAGCGGCTTTGGCCTATGCACCGTTGGCGTTTCCAATGGCACGGTTTGCTTTTTTTTTGTCTCACAGCCGGGCAGACAGGTTATCAACCACAGCAAAGGTAGGATTAATAGCAGAAATTTATGGACTAATATGAACAACGAGATCTTCATTTTTATGTGACGGTCTTGTATATGAGCTGTGGCTTGTTCGACGCACGAACCTCTCCAAATAAGGACTGGCTTTGGGAAATCCGCAGGATTTCCCAAGT
>JBBSNI010000194.1:0-10103 GCA_038232695.1 Cytophagales bacterium | reverse complement strand
CGCTAAACTGACCTTCCAGGATAGGAGAACTGGCCGCCAGGGCAGGCAACAGCGGCAACACCAGTCGGATAGCCGTATGCAGCCGGGCAAATTCTTCATCGCCGCAGAAGGGCAGGTTAATGTGCGTACTTTGCAGGTTAGACCAGCCGTGCCCCTGGCAGTTGAAGATGCGGTTGTAGGTGTTGTAAATATCTTTGTTATCGTGGGGCCACAACACGGTTTCTTCCGCAGGTTGCATCCAGGGGTGAGCGGCCGTCGGCAGCAGGCGCGCGTTGAAGCTTTGTAGTAACTCATTGACCTGCTGTACGTTACCGGCAAAATCTTTGGCTAATTGGACAAGATCGGCAGCAGGCGCACTGCATTTCAGTTCGATCACATGATAGACAAACTCGTTGGACAAACTGATCTCGCCTTTTGAAAATTCATTGCCATAATTGCCTAATACTTTCTTGAGCACTTCGTCGGCGATGGGCTTAACGTGCAGCGTTTCGGCATCTACGATCATGTACTCGAGTTCTACACCAAATGCCTGGAAAAGATGTAGCGGGCGGGGTGTCTGTGTCATCAGTAGGCTTTTACCCTTTGCATAAAAGTATCCATGATGCTGATATAGAGCTGGTCTTTGATCACCTTGTCCTCCACACCGGCATCAATGCTGGGGTTGTCGTTGACCTCAATGATATAATACTGCCCGTTGACTTCCTTGATGTCTACCCCGTAGAGTCCATCGCCGATCACTTTGGACGCTTTGATGGCCAGGTCAATGACCGGGCCGGGCACGTCGGCGATCATAAAGGTTTCGGCGCGTCCCAGGTCGGAATTTTTTTGCCAGTTGACGATCTGCCAGTGGTTGCGGGCCATAAAATATTTGCAGACATACAGCGGCGTATTGTCCAGTATGCCGATGCGCCAGTCGAAGGAAGTCGGCATAAACTCCTGCACGATCAGCAGGTCCGACTTCTGAAACAAGCTGTTCACCGTTTTTTGCAGTTCTTTCACGTCATTCACTTTCACCACACCCTGGGAAAAGCAACTGTCGGGCTGCTTGATGACAAAGGGGAAGTGGAAAGATTCCAGTTCATGGAGCGGCGCGTCTTTTCTCAGGTTATAAGAGCGGGGCGTCGGGATCTGGTTGGCTTGCAGCACCTCGTTCAGATACACCTTGTTGGTACATTTAAGGATAGAATCCGAATCGTCCATCACGATCAGCCCTTCAGACTCAGCCTTTTTGGCAAAGCGGAAGGTATGGTGGTTGACGTTGGTCGTTTCGCGGATAAACAAGGCATCGTATTGTATGATCTTGCCAAAGTCGTTGCGCGTGATGGTGTCTACGCTGAAGCCCACCTTTTCGCCGGCTTTGATGAATTTCTGGATGGCTTTGGCATCCGAGGGCGGCGTCACTTCTTCCGGGTTCACCAGGATGGCCAGGTCGTATTTCTTCCGCTGATAATTTCTGCCGGAGCCTTTCCCGGACAGGTATTGCTGCAATGCCTTCGAGAAAATGGTACGGTCTTCGGGGGGCACTTCCGAATAGTTCAACGGCTTGAGGTATTGCAGTATCCAGTTGGTCTTTTTGCGTGTAAAACTCACTTTCAGGGTAGGCGTCTGGATCAGGCTGAACAGCAGACTGGCCAGGCGGTTGTATTGTTCGTCGCCGCTTTTGCCAAAATAGATGAACAGTTCGAAATTGTCCTGCGCTACATTTTTGAGCGTCACCTGTATCAGGTCGTCAAACTCCAGGCTATCTTCCCGGATGAGGGAAGGGTATCTAAGGTCCTGAATAGCAGACACTTTGGGTGTGATCTTATGCCCACGTGCTTCGGCCAGCAGCGAGACATAATACCCCAGCGACTGGTACTGGTAAGACTTACAAAGATTGATGACTTTCAGGTTTTTGGCATTCTGATACTGGCTGCTGGAAAGATATTCAGCCGGGGTGATAATGCTGACATTTTCCAGGGTGATATCCCAGTTATTGGGGTTCTCGGTGATCACAACTTTAGGCATAAAAAAGTAACTATTTTTTAGGATGAATGATTAATAAATTAGCGTCATACGTGATAATTCCCAGCAAAATTGCATTGATCAGACGGTTGATCTGGACTTTATAATGTTGCTGTGTCCCAACCAGGGGGTTGGGGTTCAGAGGATCGGAGATGTCAGCCAGGCGGGTCTTTTTAGAATACCCTTTGATGAGTACAAAATGGCCGGCAGGTTCTCCCTGCAGGTCGTCCATCTGGTTGGTATCAGGGATTTCGCGCGCGCATTGGTACAGATATGTCGCGCTCAGCCCGGTCAGGATCGGTATTCTTTTAATTAAATATCTTTTGAGCAGATCGGTAGTCAGTTCCTGGTATTTGATCTTGCCGCCCAACTCCAGAAATTGCAGGTACGCTTCTGTAGCATGTTGCATTTTCACATCCTGTTTGAGTTTTTGCTGTAACTTTAATTTTTGGGTAAGGTCAATGTTAGGCAGAAACCAGGTAGGGTCAAAGATATGTAAGTTATAGGTATAGATCGTGGCCGGATACCCGCGTTTTAAGGCATGAATCCCCAAAAAAACAGCCAGCGTCCCGCCCGTCTTGAGTTGGCTAACCTCACGGATCACGTCCAGCAAACCAACAGGGTCGCGGTAATAGTTATACAAAGCATGTAAGCAGGTAGGACCACAGGTCACATCATCGGGTTGCGCCTTGATCACAAGGTCTAAGTAATCATTTTGCATAGCTGTTTTTAACGAGAAACAAAGAAACGTAGTTCTTTATTGATATGAAAGCACGTCGCGGCAAAGTTTGCAGAGGGCAGAAGTAAGATAAAGACAGTGCGCCTAATTTAAAGTCTTGGCATAATGCAAAATACGCAGACCAGTATGATCAATGAAGCTGAACACTTTAGGCTGCCTTTGCGTTTTGCTCATGAATACAAACCATTTTATACATATTGAGCATGACAACACAAGACAATCATCATAATGCAGTAGCTACCTTTGGCGCCGGATGTTTCTGGTGTGTAGAAGCCGTTTTTCAAAACCTGAAAGGGGTAGAGTCGGTCGTATCCGGCTACACCGGCGGGCAGGTGGATAACCCAACTTACAAGCAGGTATGCAGTGGCAACACCGGCCATGCTGAAGTGATACAAATCGCCTACAACCCCGAAGAAATCTCTTTCGAGGAACTACTGGAAGTGTTCTGGAAAACCCACGACCCGACTACGCTCAACCGCCAGGGCAACGATGCAGGCACCCAGTACCGCTCCGCAGTTTTTTACCACAACGAGGAGCAACGGCAAATAGCCCAAGCCTACAAGCAGCAGTTAGAGGCGTCGGGCACCTTTGACGATCCGATCGTCACGGAGATCGTGCCTTTGGGGAAGTTTTACGAAGCAGAAGATTACCACCAGGACTATTACAACCAGAACGGGATGCAACCCTACTGCGCCTTTGTGATCCGTCCGAAAGTAGCCAAATTCAAGAAAGCCTTCGGCGATAAGATGAAAAGTAGCGTGAAGGCTTGATCGCCGGGATGACCAGGATCAGGCGATCTCCGACTTTGCAGATGGGAAAACATGTTTTAACCACCGCAGTGGCAGCAAAGATCACAACGAATTTAAATTATATCATTCAATCTTTGTGTCCTTTGTGGACGCCACAATAGCATTTTCTTTGTGCCCTTTGTGTTTAAAAAATCTTTAAGAAGAGTAGCTATCTACCCGAAGTAGAGGTGTTCAAATTTTTTACATAAACAAAAAACCAACCATGCCAAGCACTAAAATCACCGTGAACAACAATGGCTCACTCGTCATCAACGGCGACTTTGAGATCGTTGACAAAGCAGGAAACACCTACGACCTGGGCGGGCGCACCGCCGTCAGCCTCTGCCGCTGCGGACGATCCGGCAGGAAACCCTTCTGCGATGGTTCTCACAAAGACCATTTCGAACACGATGCCGTAGCCTTCGATCTGCCGCCCAAGGGGTAGTGAAAGGAAGCCTTCAAGCTTAAAAGTACTAATTGACAAGTGCAACTATGCGCTTTACAATAATGTTATGATTAAATCCATCAAACATAAAGGGCTGAAACGCTTTTGGGAAAAGAACGATGGGTCAAAATTACCAGCTTCACAATTGACCAAGATTGATGATATTTTAGAACGTCATGCTGAAACGAGGAAAGCCACCGGTGCATCCGGGGCGCATATTGAAACATCACCATATAGAACCCCTTGGGCTGTCTGTAACCGAAGCGGCAAAAGGCTTAGGCGTATCACGCAATGCGCTTTCGGCGATTTTAAATCAACGCGCCGGTATATCCCCGGAAATGGCTGTAAAGCTTTCCGAAGCGTTTGGGACAAGTCCAGAACTTTGGGTCAATTTGCAAACAACCTATGACCTTTGGAATGCCAAACAAACAGTAAACCGCAAAAACATTAAACGCTTTCAAGATCAGCACTTACCAGCCTGAAAATCCGGGATGTTGCGAGTTGCTGCACAAAATGTTTTCTTGCTAGTAAAGCGGGTTTTGCACCAGCTTATTGTTTCTGTTTATTTCATCTAATCTGATAGGCAGGAAATACGCTCTTTCCAACCAGGCTCTATCCTGCACCTCTATCACCGAATACGTGGGCTGATCAGCGGTGGTCTTATCTTCCTGATCGAGTTCATAAACGGCATTGATCCCTTGGGCATTGGTATACACTTGAGGAGCGATCATCCAGCGACGTACATCAAAATAGCGGTGGTCTTCATAAGCCAATTCAATACGGCGTTCATTGCGGTAACGATCTACCAGATCCTGCCCGCTATCATTGACCGGAGGCATGCCTGCTCTGTTTCTGATCATATTGATATACTGCCGGGCTTCTTCCTCCTGTCCGAGGCCCAGGCAGGCTTCTGCATAATTCAACAGCACTTCGGTATAACGCATCAGGCGCCAAGGAAGGTCTTGCTTGGTAAACTGGGCATCCACCGTTTGGTCCATAAATTTGCGCAAATAGTAGCCGGTATAGGTGCCATTCCAGTCTTCAATAGGTCCTTTTCTTGTATCGAGTCCGGGAATTACATCAATCTCGTTGGCTGCCGGGTCCCACACTTCCCAAAATCCTATCTGAATAATACCTTTCGGGTCTAACTCATACACATCGGTAGGCCGTTTTCTCCAGTTGGCGCCTTCATATAAAACAGTCGCATAGAAACGAGGATCGCGGTTTTGATAAGGTGCTGCCGCATGTTCAGGATTGCTCCAGTCGAATCTACTACCGTTTGCCATTTCATAATCATCTACCAACTGGCCCAGCGGTGTGTTTCCTCCCCAGTTGTGATAACCATTGGGTCCATTATAAAGCCCCGGGTTGTAACCATCCCAATCCTCATTGGTTTTGGGCAGAAAGTAACGAATAAAAATATCTTCAGAAGTTTCTTTTAAGGTAAAAATTTCTGCATAGTTGGCCGCGGTAGAATCCCCGGGTGCCGGGTCTGCTTTATATAAGCTATACGTTCCCAGTTCCATGACTGCTTTGGCAGCATCTTTGGCTGCCTGCCAGCGAGCGGTTCTGTCGCCACCTACATAACCTACATATTCAGGGTTGCTATAGCCTGGCGCCCACTGATTTTGATTGTGAAACAAATCGCTGGCAGCGTATAGAAGCGTCCTGGCCTTCAGCGCTAAGGCAGCCCCTTGCGTGCCCCGGCCTTTGTTATCGTCCGTATTGGTCAGTGGAAGCAGTCCGGCAGCCTTGTCTGCTTCTTCCGCGATGAACTGAATGCTTTCCTCGTAGGTGTTGCGCGGAACTGCATATTCGTCGTGCAGGTCATAGGCATCCGCAATAATGGGCACTCCTCCGTACAGAGATACGAGGTTGTGGTATAAATAAGCCCGTAAGAAATGCACCTCGCCTTTCAGCCGGGTTTTTAACTCCTCATCATCAAAGGGAGCATCGTCAATCTGTTCAAAGAAAAGGTTACAGGCCCTGATATTTTTGTAGCTGTTGGTCCAGTTCATTTTTTCGTAGCGGTTGCCTCCCCACCAGTCCGTAGCCCAGGGGCCATAGTAACTTGGGGTGACCAGGCTTTTGGTTACATTACTAGTTTCCCAATCCCATACAGCCATAGATTCATCCACCAGGGTAGATAACATCAGCACATTATAACCATGCGGAATTCCGAAGTAAATGTTATTGACAAAGGTCTCAACAAGGGCCGGGTCATTCCATACGGATTCTTCGGCAAACTGATCGAGGGGTTCTTTTTCAAGAAAATCTTTCTGGCATGATATTACATTGGACAGCACAAACAGAATGGTTATTATATATACTACTTTTTTCATGGCAATGTATAGTTAGAAGGTGAGAGAGATACCGGCGTTTACTACTTTTTGTACAGGATAGCTTTGCCCACTAGAATTATCCGATTCGGGATCAAAATCTTTCAGGTATGGGCTGTAGGTGAGCAGGTTAAAGCCGCTTACATATACCCTTAGGTTTTGTATACCCAGTCTTTCGTTCAAGGAAGAGGGCAGGCTATAGCCAAACTCAAGGTTTTTAAGCCTTATATAATCGGTATCACGCAACCAGAAAGTATTTCGCTGATTTCTCCAGTATTCTTCGTCCCGGTTAAAGGTTCTAGGGTAGTTAGCATTCGGATTTTCCGGTGCCCACCGGTTTTCATAAAAGTCCAGGAGGAAATTCCCAATGTCGCCCGATTCTGTATGAATGTATCTTACCGCTCCGGTGGCGCCCTGGAAGAGCACCGATAAATCAAACTGTTTGTAGCGTAGATTTGCTGATAAACCTCCGGTAAAACGGGGAATATTGGTTTTGTCATTTCTCACCTGATCATTGGCATCTATGACTCCGTCCTGGTTAACATCCTCAAAAATGATATCGCCAGCGCGTGCCCCATCCCAGTGCGGGTACGCATCTACAGCCGTTGAATCCCGAAATATGCCAATCGACTGGTAATACAGATCATTATTGGGGTTGAAGGGATCGGTAGGGATGGGATTTCCCGTTGACTGTTGGTAGGCGGGGGCGCCGGGCGCTTCATCCCAGAAGGTGATTTCATTTCTTGAATACCCGCCATTCAAGGAAACCTGGTAGCTAAAGTCAGCTACCTGATTTCTGTAGCCTACCATAAATTCATACCCTTTGTTGGTAACTTTGCCGATATTCTCACGAGGCAACGATAGACCGGTGGAGGTAGGAATAGAAGCATTGCGCCACCACAGGATTTGCGAACGCTTGTTATTGAAATACTCGGCTTCAATAGTAAATTTACTTTCAAACAAACCGGCCTCAAAACCAACATTAAACTGGTTAGCCACCTCCCAGGTAACATCCCGGTTGGGAATGCGGGCTTCATAGAGGGTTTTATTTTCCTGATCAACCCCGAAAATATACGGTTCGTTTCTCATAGCACTCCAACTCGGGGCATCCCACCTGCCAAAAGAGTAAGAAGAAAGGTACTGCCATTCGTCTATACGGTCATTGCCTGTTTGTCCCCAGGAGGCACGCAGCTTTAGGTTGTCAATGACAGGTACGTTGTTCTTCCAGAAGGCTTCTTCTGATACCCGCCAACCGGCAGATACCCCTGGGAAAAAGCCAAAACGTTTTCCTTCCGGAAAGATGTATGAGCCGTCATACCGCCAAACAAACTCTGCCAGGTATTTATCGCTAAAACTGTAGTTCACGCGGCCGAAATAATTCAAACGGGCATTTTGATAGGCGGACCCTCCGTTGTCTTTTTCGGCATCTCCACCGGCAAACATCTGGTCTACGGCGGTAGACACGAAATACCGCCGGTAGGCATTCAGCCTGTCGCCTTTGCCTGTCCTGGACTCCGTTCCTACCATGAATTTGATGTTATGGTGATCAGCGATTGTTCTTTCATAATTGACCAGGGCATTGAGCAGTATGTTCTGATGCACTTCCATATTTTCGGTAAGGCGAGGGTCATCAAAGCCTTTTTTGCCTTTAATCAGGACAGGGTCCTCATTTTCATCGTAGGATTGACCATCCCAGGAGTACAAATACCAGGGAGTTTCAAAGCGCTTACGAAAACGGAAGCTTTTGTCCAGGGCCGCATTGCTTCGGATAGAAAGTCCCTCCACCCAGGGAATTTCGATATTGAGTCTTAGGTTGCTATTCAACACATACCAGGTGTCGCGGTCATATCCGGTGGCGTCGGTACTTACTACTGCCGGGTTATCACCATATTCAATGTCGGGACCGGGGGTGCCATCCGGCCAATAGGCAGGCATGTGAGGCTTTCCTCTCATGAGCATTCTAAAAATGGACCCTGCTGAGCGGACGGGAAAATTTCTGTTTTCCTGGCGTCCTGCCACATCAAAAGAAATATTAACATGATCGCTCAGCTTACCATCCAGGTTACTGCGAAAATCATATTGCGTGTATTTAGTAGCACTATTGTAGTAATATGCGTCCTGTCCCTTGGCACCGAGCAAGAGGTAGTATTTCAAGTTTTCGCTTCCCCCCGAAACCGATAGGTTGCCATAATTTTGACCAGACCAGGGCTTCAGCACTTCCCTAAACCAATCAGTATTGGGATAACTCCAGGGATCGGAGCCGTCGCGAAATGTCTGAATATCTTCCGGGGTGTACCGGGGAGGGCGATTTCTGTACACGTCTATCTCATTCAACAAGGTAGCATATTGAGAAGCATCGGCCATTTCAGGGATACGAGTGGGGCGGTTATATCCCTGGTTGAGATTGACCGTTATTTCAGGTTTGCCTGCTTTCCCCCGTTTGGTGGTGATCAAAATAACGCCGTTGGCTGCCTGTGCCCCGTAGATCGCGGCTGATGCATCTTTGAGCACCGTAATACTTTCTATACTGCTAGGATCAATCCGGTCCAGCGAACGGCCAGGCACACCGTCTACTACCACCAAAGCATCATTGTTGCCCAAAGTATTCACGCCCCGGATTCTTATGGTAGAACCATCATTTCCTGGTTCTCCACTGCGGGTGACAGCCGACAGACCGGGCAGGCGTCCTACCAAACTATTGCTTACGTTGATGACAGGCGCCTTGGCAATTTCTTTTCCTTCTACCGAACTTACAGACCCCGTGACAGTCGCTTTCTTTTGCTCTCCGTATCCTACCACGACGATTTCCGATAGGGACTGAATATCCGGCATCAGCACCAGGTCAATCGTGTTACGCCCGTTGATCTCAATTTCTTCTGAAGTATACCCTATGGATGAAAAAACCAGGGTAGTCACATCATCACTGACCGACAAGCGGTAGGTTCCATCTATGTTGGTAACCGTACCTGTGGTGGTTCCCTTAGCCAGCACATTGACTCCAGGTAAGGGCTCATTGTTTTCTCCATCTGTCACTTTGCCACTAATGGTTTGGTCTAAAAGCTTCACGGTTGTGACCAGGCGACTGGAAATTTTTTGTATGCCTTCCTGAGCAGCTTTTGTGTTATTATCTTTGGTAGGATGATCAATGCTGTGGAGTAGCTTCACACGCTTGACTTCTTCCCTATTCTGAATCACATAATAATCATCGTACACCTTTTCGTAGGTAAGTGTATAAGGCGCCAAAACTGCCTCCAGCAATTTTTCCAGAAAAGCTTGTTTTTCATCATCGTCACCAGGAATACGTTCGATGCGGGCGTGTTTGGTCACTTTATCGTCTATCAAACCACTTTCGTAGACAAATTTGATATGGTATACAGAGCCCAAATCGTTCAAAAATTCGGATAGCGTTTGCGTTTCCTGCTCACCGGCGGATACTACCTTAGCTGCGCTGAGTGCCAGGTTTTGTGCGATACCGGCCCGGCAGAAGAATAACTGGCTTCCTGCCAACAGGATCAATAGCAATCCTATTCTGGCCCATTGCACCCATTTGTAGTTAAATTTGTATTGCATAGTTTTAGTATTTAGTTCAGATAAATAGTATTCACTTTCTTTGATGCCTCCAGGCCAAAGCTTTTCTCAAGCAGGGTCACCATCACGTCCAGGTCCTGCACCACTTCCCCCGTAAATTCCTTTTCCAGTACATCCTGATCTTTTACCTCGATTTTGACGCCGTAAGTATCTTCAATTAACTGAAAAATTTCCTTTAGCGGGGTATGATCAAAAATGAT
>JBBSNI010000193.1:0-10107 GCA_038232695.1 Cytophagales bacterium | reverse complement strand
TTTAAGCACACCAAAATCCACCCCGCCAAACAGGGTCTCGCGGGTAGGTCTTCCGTTGATAAGGATCAACACATGGCGGTTGTAGGCAGAAGCGGCATCTCCCCGGATGGAAATGTAGTTGTCCGGCAAAAAATAATTGCCAGTCACAAAAATGCCTGCTGACCGTTCTATGGCTTCCAGCACATTGTTGGCTCCGAAACGGTTGATCTCTTCCCTGGAAATAGAGGTGATGATACCGGGCGCATCGTTGAGACTTTCTTCTACTTTGGAGGCGCTCACGACCTTGATCTTCATGAGTTCTTCCATACTTAAGTCGTACAAATCTTCTTCCTGCTGCGCCTGGCAGACGTGACCGAACAAAAACAGGGTTACAATAATGTATAAACAGTTTTTCATTTTTTCTGAGTTTAAATAGTTTTTTAACGTAAGCTGCCATCCAGGTTTCTCACCCATCCTTTGGTCCAGTCAAGGTTTGTATTCTCTATGGCACCTCTGAAGGGGGCGTCGGCAAACCAAGCATTCAGCGTGGAAGGATTGACATCCGTTGGAGCGGAGCCCACAAAGGTATCAGACAAAGGAACCTTTTTTGAATCATTGCCCGGAAGGGCCGATACGTTGCCTGCGCCCTGGAAATCTCCCTTATTTTGAAATACTGAAAAGTAAGAAACACCCAACAGACCGTTTTCCAAATGACCCAGGATAAAGGCATCCTCTTTCACCTCTACTGCACTTTTGTTAAAACCCGTCACGATACCGTTATATAGTTGTCCCTGCGTGCCTCTTCTCAACAGTACGCCTGTATTACCGCCCCGGCTCACGACCGTGAGATTACTCAGGGTTGGCGAGGACCAGGGGGTAGCCCCAAAGTCATTTTCGTTGTTGTCGGCCTCAATGCCATTGTCGCCTTCCTGCCCCTGATCTATCACCCAGAACTGACCGTAGCCGTTCCAGCCAAAAGTCCAGTCGAAAGAATCATCGCCATTGCCGGTAGATACAGCATATCGAAGGTGGCAGCTTCCTCCGAAAAACTCAAAACCATCGTCAGCACACTGAAAGGTTTGTATGTATTCCAGAGTGGTGCCAGCACCTACGGCATTCAGGCTGAGTCCGTTGAGTTCGTTGTCTTCTCCATATACAAGTCCTGCATACTCAATGCGCACATACCGGAGAATGCCGGAATTGTCCTGATCATTGTCGCCTCCATAAAACCCGGCGCCGCCTTCGCTTTCTCCTGCAAAACCCAGGTTGGTATGCGCCTTGCCGTTGATGATAATGCCACCCCAATCTCCTTTTTCGGCTAAGTCATCCAGTGTTTTGATAGAAGTAAAAATAATAGGTTCGGCAGCCGTTCCATCGGCCACGATCTTTCCCCCTTGCCGGACAGAGATCAACGGGGTTTCTGTATTTGCATCTGCATAGACCGTGGTGCCTTTCTCTATGGTCAAGGTAGCGCCATCAGCTACATAAAGCCCCCCGACCAGCAGCCAGGCGTCGGCTTTGGTGAGGATCAAATTGTCTTTCACCTCTCCTTTTAATGTTTTGTAGGTAACACTTCCGGAGATTTTCTGCCCAATCTGCAATTCGTTAAAACGGGCTTCTACGAAGTCTCCATCATTGCAACTACTCAGGACCATAGCGCAGAGCAGGCTTATTATTTGAAACTTTACCATATTAATTATTCTAATTTATTTGAATTGTTAAAATTATAGTCAGAAAAATTAAACAATATCTACAAAAAAATATCTATAGGGGAATTTTGTTGATCCAAAGACGAGAGACTGCAAAACTGAGTGGGGCATGATAGAAGGCAAATCAACTTTGTGTACAATACTTACCTATGTAAGATTTAGCTGTTTTTTGGTATTGATCCTTTTTTTCTGCTAAAAAGTAGCCCCTCGATATGTAGAAAAAACTTACAGACCTTAGGTTTGAGGCAATATGGACTGGTATCAGGACTGGCAGTTTGGTTAGTTTACCAGATAAAAAGCTCCATGAAACATCAGCCCTTTTTGATTGCTTTTGGCATGTTGACTGTTCTCCTGGTGGCCGGAATCAGCTATTACTCATATTCCATCAGCCACCAGCTACAGGAAGTGATGCATACGCTCGACTATGCCCAAAGAAGCCTGGATATAGCGCGCGACAGCCTGATGGGCTCGCAGCAGACCATACAGCAACTCATCGTACGCCTCAACCAGAGCGATACCCAACTCCGCCTGGTCCGCAGCCGGGTAGAACTCATTGACCTGAAGCAGCAGAAAGAAAAATCCGAAAGCCGGGAAAAACTGCAATGGCTTGCCAGCCAGGTTCGCGACAAAGAAGCTGCCATTGCTGCTCTCCAGGAAGAAGCCGCTAAATTCCCCGAGTGATGCGTTTTGTTTTTACCTTTCTGTTGCTCTTTGCCGCAACCTTTATACAGGCACAAACGCTTACCCTCTCCGACAGTCTTTGCCTGCCCACCCGTTCTCCGCTGCTGCTCCTGAGGCACCAAACCTTCACAGCCCCCTGCGATTCCATGTATGTGATCAGCGCATCCCGCTACAAGCTGTATCAGCAACTGCACCGGCATATCAACGGACACCGCAACCTACACAGCGAACTGATCAGTACCTGCGAAGAAAGCCTGCAATCTTCCCAACAAGCCTACGACCAACTGCTGATACAATACCGGGACAGCGACCAACTCACCAAAAAACTCATCGACGGCACTATCCTTACTTTGAAGCAGGTAAACCAGACCTTGCAACATACACAAGCTTCGCTACAGGAAGCGCAGCAGCAATTGGAACATACCAAGAGCGAGCTTCGCCGGATACATCGCCGGCAATTACTTCGAAAGATCAGCATCGGTTTGGGTGGATTGGGCATTGGGGCATTTGTGGGAATAGCAGCAGCGCAGTAGTGGATTTACGCCCTGTCTTTGATCACGGTACGTTTTGCTTTGAAGGTTTTCATCAGGTAAAACAGCCCGGGTAATATCAGCAGCGAGCCTACGATCAGGGCAAGTCCTAACTGCCGCAGCGTTGCTTCAGGGGCTGCATGCTCTACCAGGCTCAGGTACGTTCCATCCGCATATTGCAGAAATACGGGGAATTGCTCCCAAAACCAGGCGCCCAGGATCAGGAGTGTCTGAAAGCCTGCCAGCAGGCGAGGAAAAACCACCTGCTCCTTTAATAAACTCCACCACAGCACAGGAAGAGACAGCGTAGCCGTTACCACCGCAATGAACGCAGCGGTAGAGTGCCAGAACATCCTGCCCAAGGGCAAACCGCTCCACTCAGCCACCAGAAAGACCGCACCACCCGCCAGCACGGTAGCAATGTTGGCATTTCTTGCGATCCGCAGGAAGTGCGCTTTGATAGCCTGTGTTTCAGCTTCACCCACCAGGTAGATGGCTGCTAAAAAGGCAAAAAGACAGCAGGTAAACACCCCCATCACAAAAGAAAATCCATGAAACCAGGGAGCGATATATGCTTCATAAAAAGTAACAGCTTCCTGATCAATACGCCCTAAGATCAGCGCGCCGGTGATGACGCCCAGGAAGAAAGGCGCCACGAGGCTTGATAGTTTAAAGACAAAAGAATAATAGATTTGCGAACGGTCCTGAATGGCGTCGTAATGGCGGAAGGTAAAAGCCGTGCCCCGCAGCACCACGCCTAACAAAAGTACCACCAAAGGAATGTGCAGGTACAGCGACATCTGGGCATAGATCAGCGGGAAACCCATAAACAGGATCACTACGATTAGGATCAGCCAGATGTGGTTCGCCTCCCATACGGGGGCTATGGCGTGGGTGATGGTTTTCCGGGTGATACGCCCGGAGAAAACCTCTATAATACCGGCACCAAAATCAGCCCCGCCGAAGAGTACATATGCCAGCAGCGAGAGCGCCAGGAAAAGGATGACAACAAGCAGCATATCAATGGACCGTTACGTATTCTTTAAGGTTTGCAGAAGGATATTTCTCCGGCAGGGTGCTGATCTGACGCTTCATGAGCCAGACCAGGATCAAAGCCAGCAGCAGGTAAACGCCTGTAAAAAGATAGAACGACACAGCCAGACCCGGCATCGCCGTCACCGCGTCGCTGGTGCGCATGATGCCGTAGATGATCCAGGGCTGCCGCCCTACCTCCGTGACGGTCCAGCCGGCTTCCACCGCGATAAAGCCCAAAGGCGTAGCCAATGCTACTATCCACAAAAACCAGTTTCGGCGGAGCAGATGGGGCAGCCGCCAGCTCAACAGAAAGTATAAAAGCCCGATCGCTGCCATCAGCATCCCGCTCAACACCATCACCTGAAAAGCGATGTGGGTGACCAGCACCGGCGGTTGCTCCTCTGGCGGAAAAGCATCCAGTCCGGTGACTTTGGCTTTAAAATCACCATGCGCCAGGAAGCTGAGCATCCCGGGAATACGAATGGCATAGTTGACCACCTTTTTGTCCTCATCAGGGAGCCCACCCAACACAAGCGGGGCTGGCTGAGACGTTTCGAAATGGGCCTCCATCGCAGCTAATTTGGCAGGCTGCCTTTCCGCTACGTCTTTGGCAGAGATGTCGCCGCTCAGGGGTTGCAGCAGCGCCGCGACAGCGCCTACCGTCAGGGCTATGCGCAATGCTTTTCTGTGAAAAATATTATCCCGGTTTTTCAGCAGCAAAATAGCATGAAGACCGGCGACGGCAAAGCCTGTAGCGACAAAAGCGGCCAGGGTCATGTGCAGCGCCTGCGAAAACCAGGCGTCGTTGAACATCGCCGCTACTGGGTCTATGTTCTCTGCCTGTCCGTTGACCCAGTCGAAGCCTGCCGGTGCGTTCATCCAGCCGTTGGCGGCTACCACAAAGATTCCAGACGCTACCCCCGACAGCCCTACTACCACCCCAGCGCTCCAGTGTACCCAGGGGTGCAGCCTGTCCCATCCGTACAGGAACAGCCCCAGGGCAATGGCTTCTATAAAAAAAGCGGTGCCTTCCCAACTGAAAGGCATCCCGAAGATCGGACCGGCATGGGCCATAAACGTTGGCCAGAGCAAACCCAGTTCGAACGACAAGACCGTGCCTGATACGGCGCCTACGGCAAAAAAGATGGCTACGCCTACCGACCAGGCTTTGGTCAGGTCTTTGTAAACCTGCTGCCTGGTTTGCAGGTACTTGTAGCCTGAGATCGCCATCAGAAAAGGCATCGCCATGCCGATACAGGAGAAGATGATATGAAAACCCAGCGAGACAGCCATTTGCATACGGGCAGCTAATAGATCTTCCATGCGATTGCTTATTTGAAAATGTGTGGTTGAAAGCCGGAAGTCCCAAGTCTTTTATGATCTTCTGTTTAAAGCTCATCACAACCCGGGTTCCCTGGTAAAGACAAGTTGTCTTTTATAAGATAGAACGTAGCTTTTAAAAGAAATGTCCACCTATTGCGCGCAATTTTTTCAATATATAGTATGTGACAGAACTTCATGGAATGATCGTGTGGTTTATTAGCAGACCTGTGGTCTTTCCAGTGCTGCCAAGTTATGACGCTTACTATAAACGCAACAAGCAAACATATCCGGCGGCTATGGATTGTATAATAAAATGGCAGCTTCTATCTCATTTGCTATTAACTATGCCAACACTAAAAAAAACTAAAACCGACGAACAAATACTTATTGAAAAAATACTGGCTGACGAGCCCATCTGCCATATCTTCGGCCAGGGAAACCGCTTGCAAATAGACAAAAAGCTGCCCTACCTGCTGGTCTTCCGTCATGAGCATGTGGTTCAGAACCTGGACATAGAAAGCCTGGTCCGGGGAGAATCCGCTTATCTTATCGTGCAGGGCAAACACCTGCCTGAAGACATACGGCGGTTTCTGCCTTTGCTGATGAAGCATATGTCAGAGGCTTTTGGCTCTTTCCTGCTGCTCGACATCTGGCTGAGCGAGGACAATGACGACAAGATCATCATTCACTACCCGGAAAAAAAGCTGACAGCTACCGTAGAAGCGTTAAAGGAAGGCTTCCACACGTTTTCTAAGATCCATGCCCGCCTGGAGGTCATTGCTGCGCCTCATACCGACCTTTCCTTTTTGGCCGGTGCTACCATCCTTCAGCAGACAGGCAGCCAATTGATCGGGCTGGAAATTCCCCTGCTCTTTTCTCACCGCGGAAGCGGGGCGGCTTACCCGGTGCTGTTCCGCAGCTTTAAAGATCATTTCTCGGAAGTGCTGCGCAAAGCTTTGTTTGACTTTATCCGTATACAGACCACACTGCACTTAGACAGCTACCATGTGCTGGGCAGAAGTTCGGTGGATGAAGATTTCTGGGAAGCAGACCGCAGGCTTTCCAACATAGAACATACCTTTGACTTTCTGCTACTGGTCTCTGCCGTTAATACAGAACAGGCCTGGACAGCTTTCAAAAAAAGCAAGTACCGCAAGAAGCCTGTCTTTTACTACCGTATCCTCAACATTGACCCCGAAAAGCTCAAGAAAGAGATTTATGATATTGATCTGGATAAGATCCACGACCCTGCCCTCTCGTTTTTGCTCAGAGACAAGCGCAACGAACTGGATAAGCAATTCAATATGCTGCTGGAACGCAACAGCCCGGATTTTTTGTACAGCAGCATCCGCCTGTATAAAACCATCGACAAACCCTTGCTGCATATTGCCGAATATATTTTGCACCATGTAAAAAGTAGCGGGGGCAGGGAGCGGACTGTGCCGCCGGAATACTTTGCAGAGGAAGCCCGGAAAGAGTTTGCTTATTTCAAACAGCAGGACGAAAGCTTCGCTGCCGAAGTACACATCTGCGACGACGTACCGGGGCTGCTGGTCTCCCGTGGGCAGTTGTATATGACGGAGTATACCTATATCCGCAAAAGCCGGATCGTGCCGCTCATCCAGCACGAGGTGGGTACGCATGTGCTCACTTTCCACAACGGCCGTAAACAACCCATGCAACTCCTGCGTTATGGACTGGCAGATTACGACGAGCTACAGGAAGGCTTGGCCGTATTGGCAGAATACCTGGTAGGCGGTCTGGATGCACTCCGTATGCGCCTGCTGGCGGCCCGGGTAGTGGCGGCCAGTTGCGCCACACAGGGAGAACCGTTCGAGCGAACTTTTGAATTACTGCATGAGCAGCATGGCTTCTCCAAAAGAACAGCCTTTGATATTGTCACCCGCATCTATCAGGCAGGCGGATTTACCAAAGATGTCATCTACCTGCGGGGCTTGCTCAGGCTGCTGGATTATCTGAGAGAAGGCGGTGACCTGGAGCCTTTGTTTATGGGCAAAATCGCTGTCAAACACATACAGGTGATGCAGGAGTTGAGAGAAAGAGGGATTCTCAAACCGCCAGCCATCAAGCCCAGGTACCTGGAAAGCCCGCAGGCGACAGATAAGCTGGATAAAATCAAACAAGGGATAGACATTAAAGCATTAGTAAAACCATGAAAATAGGATTTGTTGTCAACCAGGTGGCTACGGAAATTTCTACGTATACGACCATTCAATTGGCTTTTCATGCGCATAAGATGGGGCATGAGCCTTACCTGATGGGCGTAGGCGATCTGGTGTATTTCCCGGAAGGGCATATGGGCGCAATGGCTGCTACGCCTGCAAAGCATTTCAAATCGCATGAGAACTTCCTGAAAAGTATGCAGGACCCCAAAGCCGAAAAGGTAGCCATCACCTCTCACGACCTGGACGTGCTCTTTATCCGCAACGACCCGTCAGTGGATACGGAGAGCCGGCCCTGGGCACAGAATGCAGGTGTGATCTTCGGCAAAATCGCTTTGAACCAGGGCGTGATCGTGCTCAACCATCCCGACTCCTTGTTTGATGCGCTGAACAAGATGTACTTTCAGCATTTTCCTGAAACGGTCAGACCGCGTACCATCATCACGCGGAATGCGGAAGACATTCGCAAGTTTTATGAAGACAGTAACCACCAGATCGTGCTCAAACCCCTGCAAGGTTCGGGCGGCAAAGATGTGTTTCTGCTGAAGGAAAAAGATACCAACCTGAAGCAGATCGTGGAAGCCATCTGCCGCAACGGCTATGCCATTGCCCAGGAGTATCTGCCCGAAGCCAAAGAAGGCGACGTACGTCTTTTTGTCGTCAATGGAGAAGCTTTGCAGCGCGATGGCAAGTATGCCGCGTTCCGCCGGAAGAACAAGACCGATGATTTCAGAAGCAACCTGAGCGCCGGTGGCAAAGCCATGAAAGCCAATGTAAACGAGACCATGCTCACCATCGTAGACCATATCCGCCCCAAGCTCATACAAGACGGATTGTTTTGTGTAGGACTTGATATTGTGGGAGATAAACTCATGGAAATCAACGTGTTCAGTCCGGGCGGCATGTTGTCATCTTCCTTGCAACAGGGCGTCAGTTTTTTTGAGCCGGTCATAGCCATGATAGAGCGGAAGGTAGCCTACAAAAAGCTGTACGGCGATAAGATTGATAACAAGAGACTGGCTGTTCTGTGATGTATAATTCTCATGACATTTGTATTGTTAACACCAACCATCTGGTTCAAGCTGGCGGCTGCGCGATGTTGTGTGCAGGCTATCAATTAAAATGCAGCACCCAAACTCAAGTAAATTGACTCCGGATAACCAATGCCATAGCAAAATAGAAAATTACCTTTGGGTTTTTGATATCTATACCCCAATGAGCCAACAAAACCTAATCCAACAAAATCTGAAACTGTTGGCGGTGGCTGGTAAAATAAATCCATATATTGACCATGTTCATATCCATAACTCAAATTGAAAGCTCCCATAAATCCAGCATTTCCAAGAGTCGCATTGATAGAATTTTTATTGGCATTGGTTTTATGCTCAACATTGTCTTGGGCGCGAGAGATGAAGCTGAATATTAAGAAAAAGAAAAATAGGAGGTGTTTTTTGTTCATATAGTATTGGGATTTCTTTCCATGATTTGCTTGTGCGAAGCCTTTTTCCGCTCAACGTGGTCTTTTGAAGCTCTTTATTAGGCTTCTTGTAGAAGATTAATTTCTGAAAGTTCCTGTCCGATTTGGTGGATTCCGTTTAAAATTTTTTCCGTCTGTTTTTTTGAAGGCTTCTTATGACCTTGGACATATTGAGATAAAAGCGTAGCATTCATTCCTATTTTTTCGGCAAGGAATTTTGCGTTGAGCACTTTGTAATACTGAAAAAACTGTTTAAAATCAATTTCAAATTTTATGTCGCTATGATTTAGTTTTACAGCTTGTTCCTCAAAATAAAACGCTGTGGCTTCATAAGCGTTGTTCATTAGCTCTGGAATTGACTTACCACTCGTAAAAATCGGATGATTATTCGAGTAAGCCGAAAATCCTGTATCAGTCTTTTCAACGGTCATTATGATTTTATTCTTTTTAGTCATATCCTCATTTTTTAATTCCTGCGTCCTTTAAAATCTTATTTTCTAAACCCTTACCCATTTCTTGGCTACCGTGATTTGGAAAGATAATCGTTCCGTCCTTTGAATCGTGTCTCATTTTCAGATGAGAACCATTTTGCGAAACTGGATACCATCCATCTTTAGTGAGGATACGATACAGTTGGGAACATTTCATTTTGTACTATTGCTTAAATTTAGAGCTTCAAAGGTAAATAATAATTTACTTTTTAACAAAATAAACAGTTTCTAAATTGAGAAATAAAAGCTAGCACTTTCTGCCCGCTTACTTATAGCCAATATTGCGCTTTCAGTTTTCATTTTCAGGCGAATTTTACAAAGTTGTCTTCAAGCTTCACGTTGAAATTTATCTCTGCTTTTAATGCTTTGAAAACTTTTATGATGGTGTCAATAGTTGCACTGTTGGCACTGCTTTCAAGTTTGGAAATTTGAGCCTTTTTTACTCCGACAAGTTTTCCCAATTCTTCTTGTGTCAAGTTTCGTTCTTGTCGGGCCGCTTTAATCATTTTGCCCAAAACGTCCATACGAAGTTCGTATTCGTATTGGTCTCTGCCTTTTGTGCCTGTCTTACCGATGTATTTATCTTTCATTTCGATAAGTGAATAAGATTTCATTGCTGTCTTTGCCATCATGTTATTTTTTTAGTTTGCTTTCAAAATATTTTTTTCTAATGTTCATTGCTCTTTCAATTTCATTTGC
>JBBSNI010000192.1:0-10129 GCA_038232695.1 Cytophagales bacterium | reverse complement strand
ACTACGCTGCATGAGTCAGACCGGAGGTCTGTTAATAATACACACGATTGTTCCACAACGGGCAGTGGACGCTCGCGCGAACTGCGCGAACTGCTGTATATTCGAACAGTTATGGGTTCTTTCGGAGGTCACGGTTGTTGAGTTGATCGTCGGCGATTTTTTGATACACGCCGGTGTGCTGGGTATTGCTGAGCATCATGTAGAGCGAAAGCAAGCCGCTGTCTTCGTGGGCGGTCAGCATCAGCCTGCCATCGTCGGAGAAATCTATGTATTCTACCCGGGGGCAGTACAGCTTGAAAGCTTCCTGGTAATCGCGCATACGGATAAAAGTGATCTGAAGCTCGTGACCGCCGATAGCCAGGTATTGCCCGTCCGGGGTGAAGGCGATGGCTTCTACCCGCAGAGGTCTTTTGAAGGTCTGTAGCAGCTTTCCGGTCTGGAAATCAAACACCCGTGCGGTGCTGTCGAAGCTGCCGCTGGCAATGAATTTTTCGTCCGGGGACATTCTAACAGACTTGACCGAAGCTTCGTGTCCTTTATACTGGCGCACCACTTTTTTCGCTTTGACATCGATCAGGGAAACGAAACCCTTGTAATCGGTATGACCGGTCTTAGGGTTGGGCGTCTGTATGTTGCCTGCTACCACCAGTTGGCTGTCATCTTTGGTAAAATGCAGAGAGTTGATGGTAGAGCCGGTTTTGATTTTGCCCAGCATCTTATATGTCTTTCCATCCCAGAGCCAGGCGTCTCCCGCCTCAGAGCCCGTAGCGATCAGCGTACCGTCGTGCGACCAGGTGATGCCATCCAGCCCGCTATCATGTTCCCAGGCGGCCAGTTGCTTTCCTGTCTCTACATCCCAGATGCGCACATAAAAATCCTCTCCTCCGCTGGCAATGCGTTTGCCGTCCGGCGAAAACACGACGCATTCTACTTCCGACTCATGCTCATTTTCCCAGACCAGGGAACCATCCGCCGTATGCCAGAGCATCACCTTGTAACCAAACTTGGAGCCGGACACTGCCAGCCTGCCATCCGGGGAAAGCTCCGCGGCTTCCACGGCCCGGAGTTTTGCAGAGAAATCAGCCAGGCGGTGCCAAAGGGGGAAGACATCGGGCGCTTCGCTGTTGTAGATATTGTTTTTTTCTTCCTGCGCATATCCGGCATGGATCATCAGCAAGGTTGTGAGTAGATAAAGTGTGTATTTCATAAAATTCGGTTTTTACGTGTTGCTGTTATGGTCAGAAAGTAAGGGTCAAGCCTGTACAAGCTTATGCCGCTTGATATAGGCAGGATCAATGGTAATGCCCAATCCCGGGCCGGTAGGCACTTTTACGGTTCCCTCGTGGCTTGCCAGGTCGGAGGTCGGGCAGTCTATCGGGATTTCGTTGTTGAAGCCTTTAAACTCGTGGTAAGGACCGGCATTAGGCACCGCCGACACAAAGTGCATCATGTAAAGATAGCCTAATCCCGAGCCGGAAATATGGGGCGTACATACTTTGCCTTTGGTGGCTGCCATGCGGGCTACCTTCATGGAGCGTACCATGCCGCCGAAGTAAAAGATGTCTGGCTGCACAATATCCAGCGCATCGTTTTTGACGAGCCAGCGAAAGTTATGGATACTGGGTTCCTGCTCGCCTCCGGCAACAGGAACAGACAAGGCGTCCGCCACCTGCTTGGTTTCTTCGTACCAATCAAAAGGCACGGGCTCTTCGTAAAAGTCGTATTTGTATTCCTGCATCATCTTCCCGATCCGGATGGCTTCGTCGGGTGTGTAAGAGCCGTTGGAATCTGCATAGATCACCATCTCATCGCCAAAGGTTTTGCGTACCAGCGGGATCAGTTTCTCGGTTCTGCCCGGCGGGTAATCGGCGTTGTTGCTCATGCGTCCGCCTACTTTAAATTTCATCGCTTTAGCCTGGGATTCACTTACTTCTTTCTGAATGAGTGTAATAGATTCTTCGGCAGTTTTGCCCCGGTAGTTGTTTGCCTGGTAGACGGCAATTTCAGGATGGTGTATGTCGCCGATCAGTTCGCCCATAGGCTTTCCGGCGATCTTGCCAAGCATGTCCAACACGGCAAATTCAATGGTAGCCAGGGGCACCCACAACGCCAGGTTCTGTAGCTTGTAATTGCTTTGATAGACGTATACTTCGTCCAGCAGCGTCTCCCATTCCCGGGCATCTTTGCCGATAAAAAAGGGTTGCAGGCGGTGCGTAAAAATAGGATACAGAGAGATCATCTGCATGTTGTTGCCCACCGCGATGCCTTCGGCTCCGTCGGTAGAAGTGACGCGGCAGAGGAAGTTGTCCTTGAGGCGCAGCAGTTCGAGCCGGTCTATGATGACCGGGCTGGCAAACAGTTCTTTTTTGAGCACCGGGCGGGCAAGGGCTTCATCAATGGGAGACGATTTAGCCTCTAAAGTTGATGCTCCTTTTCCGGCGGTAGCTATCAGAGAGCTAAGAGCTGCTCCCCCTAAAGTGGATGTTTTGAGAAAATGTCGGCGGGTAGGTTTCATGATAAGGGTTGGTTGGTGTGGAAGTAGCAGCCAGCGTTTTCATGCCGCTTTACAGCTTTTGCAAAACAGACCGCGCCCGGCTCCGCCCATCCCTGCGGGCGATATATTTAAAAATCTCGTTAGATCACGTTCCGCCTGCCGGGATTTAGTGTAATTACCTATTATGCGGCTATTTCGCGGAATGCCGCCCAAGCATCCGGCCAAGGACTACCAACTACGGCAAATCCTTCATTTCTTTGCGAACAAAGAAGCTCGTGACAACAGTAACAATACCTATCATGCAGGTTAAAAGCGAGAAAGCAATATCATAGTCACTCATTGCGGTAAGATTTAATTTCTATTTCCTCCATTAGCAAATTCATTGGGTACCAGCAAATCACGGACATCCATTTGTAAAGATACAAAATAATAATTCGTTAAACTTTCAGCGTCTTGTGTTTGGCAATAAAATCCGGATCTATCTCAACACCGCTGCCGATTCCTTTGG
Source organism: Cytophagales bacterium (assembly GCA_038232695.1). Taxonomy (GTDB): domain Bacteria; phylum Bacteroidota; class Bacteroidia; order Cytophagales; family Cyclobacteriaceae; genus JAJNNC01. Next base: position 7,127 of record JBBSNI010000192.1, on the reverse strand, counting down.
GAAGGTGCAGGATACCGTTTTCCGGTTTGAGGGAAGAAGTTTTGCACTCAAAAGGGACTTCGTTGCTGAGTCCTTTAAATTCGTGAAAGGGTCCGGCATTGGGCACTGCCGACACAAACTGCATCATGTAGATATATCCCAAGCCTGTGCCTGATATATGCGGCGTACAAGGGTATCCTTTGGTGGCAGCCATGCGGGCTACTTTCATACAGCGGATCATGCCGCCAAAATAGAATAAATCCTGCTGCACCATCTGTACGGCGTCGTTGCCGATCAGCCAGCGAAAATTTCTCAGGCTCACTTCCCCGCCGCCCGAGGCGATAGGAATCGAGAGTGCGTCGGCGGTGGCTTTCCAATCCTCATACCAGTCGGTAGGAACAGGTTGTTCAAACAAGTCTATTCGATTAGCTTCCAGGATTTTACCTATCCTGATCGCTTCCGGTGCATCGTAGCTGCCATTGCAGTCGGCATACAGGGCAATGTCGCTGTCAAAAGCTTTGCGCACCATAGGGATGAGTTTCTCTGTTCGTCCGGCAGGCACTTCGGGGTTGCTTCTTCTGCCGCCGATTTTAAACTTCACCGCTTTGGCGCCGGTTTCAGCCTGTAGCACCTTGATATTCTCGATGCTCTTTTCGGCGGATTTACCCCGGTTGTCGTTGGCCTGGTAGATGGCAATTTCCGTATGATGAATATCACCGATAAGTTCGCCCATACTTTTCCGGGCGATCCTGCCCAGCATATCCAGGATCGCCATCTCCACCGTGGCCACGGGTATCCAGAGGGCGTAACCCTGGTATTTGTAATTGTTCTGATACATAAACACACCTTCTATCAACTGGTCCAGATCGCGTGCGTCTTTTCCGACAAAATAGGGGTTGACCAGCATCAACTGTATAGGATACAAATGCGGCATACGAATGTTATGACCTACACAGTATCCTTCGGCCCCCTCCCTGGAACGTACCCGGCAAATATAGTTTCCCTGATACTCCAGCAGATCGCAGCTTTCAATGATGACAGGATCGCCGAACAATTCTTTCTTCAGGACGGGTTTTGCCAGCGCAGCGTCCAGGGCTGTATAATCCGGCGAAGCACTTCCTGATGTGTTTACCTTTTGAGAAGCATATCCATCGGAAAGTAAGGCTGATCCGACACCGGTAAGTACACCGGATTTTATAAAGTTTCTTCTTGAATGTCTCATGTTAGGTGTTCAGGTGTAAGTCAAGGAATTCATGATCCTTTTTTCCCCGCTATTGCTCCTTCGGATCGGGCGCCGATGCGTTTGCAATCCGACATCATCATACGCCGTCTTAAAGGACAAGTTCGGGATTACAAATCCCGAACAGCCGTCGCGATAGGAATGACGTTTTTTCCTTAACTTAATGACATTGAACGCGCGCCAGACAAGAATCAAGTAAAAAAGTAACCAACAACACCTCAGCACCGCGAGGCAGAACGCTTGAACACTATTCTACCAATCGTCAGGTTACTTCAGGCTGATGGGCTGAACGAGCGCTCCATTGGTAGCCACATCCCAGGCGGCAAAGCGCACCCATTTCTTGCCGGTAGCCACAAAGGGAATTTCAAACCGCTTCTTGCCAAACGGCAGCAGGTCGGTCGTAGGAATGATCTGCCGCTCTGTTTTCTTCCCATCCCCCCATACCACTTCCACAAAGTTTAGCGGAAAGGTCCACGCCACCTCTGCGATGATAGTCCGTTTACTTCCTGTCCCCCGAACGGCGAATGAAGGGATCAGCACTTCTCCGGAAGTCACAAAATATTCACCTCGCCTGAGGGCATTGATGACGGAACGCATGTCATCGACTGCCGGAACGCTATCGATCTTCAGATAGTTGACAGGAGACATGCCGTATGCGTCATCGTAGGGAGGCTTACCACGTTCACCGTAATCGGAGCGTGTCTCAGAGATGGCCAAAGCAAATTTTGGCGGCCGTCCGCGTACAGCCATCCAGTTATTGACTTCGTCCCACAAAGTCAGGAACCGGTATTCCCCTAAGCGTGTCTCCGAGGCATCAATGCCCATACCCCAGCGATAGCCCAGTCCAAAATAATTTTCATGTAGGAAGTGCGGCTCGTCCTTGATCGCATCCGGATACCCTGTAGAGCCTTTTGACCGCGGATGGGGCATAGAGATCAGTACATTTTCGTGTTCCGTCATTTTCATTAAGTCTGCCGGGGTAGCTATGTTATAGACCGTGCCGTATTTCGGGTGCTGTTCGATAAGAGGCTGGCCCTGCTGGCGCTGGGGTCGCCAGAAGATAGGCTTAGGAATTAGCATATCATAATGTCCGCCCAAAAACGGGGGACGGCCACCCGTGCTGTTCTCATCGTTTGGCATGAGCAGGAAGTCCTTGTCAGACTGGCTTCGCGCTGCTTCGTAATATTCAGCCAAAGCATCCAGGAATACCTCTCCCCGGTCATGGCGGGCCGCACCGCGCACACCGTCTATCACACCATAGATGTTTACACCTATTGCCTTCATGGTCTCTACGTCATTCAGGCGGTGGTCGAGGCCTCCCTTCTCTTCAAGACGTTCTACCATACCCACATGATAGTGATGTCCCATCACTTTATAGCCAGGAAGGGGCTTAAAGCGATCACCATGAGTAAAGGCAAGTGCAGCCTCTATCGCTTTTATACCTGAGTCAGGGCCCACGTACAAGAAAACAGGCAGGCGTTGCCAGGTACCGGGCCGGGCATTATAGAGCGCAAAATTGTGATAAAACTCAGGATCCTCTTCGGTTTCTGCCTGACGCATCCCGAAAGAAAAAGTCTTGTCGCTGTCTTTACGGTACCAGCTATACCCCAGGTTCTGTTCCGATTCGCGCGCCCAGTAAAAGCTATGCGGAGGAGGGAATACAGCGATAGAACCGCCCTGTAGCCCGGCGGCGATCAAGCGGTTTTTGCTCTTCACCACGGCCGGTTCATCATTGACCTCCCCCCCCAGCGGGTAGCCCTGCCAGTTATTGTCCAGGTCGCGCCACACGATACGGGACGATTGCCGGATGGGCAAGCCACGTAAGCCTGCGTCATATTTGAAGGCTGCCGAAGGTTGGTCCGTTTTTGCCACCACCATCTGCCGGATAAGGTTTGATCCTTTGAATACATCGTATTGCAGGTAGCCGGAGAAGATACCGGCCTCAACGCCCGGAAAAGTAATTTCCAGCCGCGCCCCCTTGGTGCGTACCTCACAACCCTCTGCCAGGTACCTTGCCGTGGCGCGGGTCACCTCCCCGGGCTTGCGCGGCATACCCGGATGGTTGGCAAAAGGCTGTGCAGCCGGAATGGATGACTTGTGCGAAAGTGGCGGCTCATCCTCTATATACAGCGGGGCATCCCAAAAGGCTTCCCATTTGATTTCGTTCAGCTTTTCAGCGGTGAGCGGCACACCCAGTTCCTCCAGTGGTTCAGTCTGCTGCTGGGTAACGCGGCGTACGCCTGACACGATGCGGAACTCAGGTCTCACATGGGTAGCGAGCAAGCGCCACACGCCTCCTGACGGACGGATCGCCAGTTCCTGAATGGTTGGCACACCACGATCTATAACAAATTTTAGTTGTACCTCATTGTTTTGATCGCCTTCCCAGGTGACGATCAAAGCCTCGTTCTCTACTTTCGCCGTAAGTCCCGCTTGCGCTTTATAGGCGGACAGGTTACAGTTGATAGGGTCTGCCTGCGCGGTTGTTATGCTGTAAGTGATAGCTGCTAACCACACTAAACGTAACCGTCTAAATTTCTTTCTACTTGATGTCCGGATATTTGTCATACTTTTTTCGATTTACGACTCAAAAGTTTTTTGCAAACGCTTTTCGTTGATGACCAAACCCAATCCCGGAGCTTCTGGCAAGTATAAATAGCCATCCTTAAAACGTACATCTTCGTCAAACATCGCTGTCACGGTCGGAAACAAATCCCGGTCTATGTACTCCACAAAAGGGCCGACATGGGGTATGGAGGCCAGGAGATGAAGCGTAGCGGCGGTGGCCAGCGTAGGTTTGGTATTGTGGGGCACGATCTGTTTATGAAAAGCATTCGCCAGGGCGCAAATCTTTATGCCTTCACTGATGCCTCCGGCTTTGCTGAAATCAGGGTTGAGCATGTCGGGGTTAGCGTTCAGGATGAGGTCGCGGAACTGCCAGCGGTTGTATGCTTTCTCACCGCTCATCACGGCCATGTCGAGGGCTTCTACTACCTGCCGGGTTTCCCGGTGCGCTTCCTCCGGGCAGGGCGCTTCGTAGTAGCGCATACCGTACTCATTTTGCAGTACCTTACCAATCTGAATGGCCCGGTAGGCTGTGTAACCTTCGTTGGGGTCCACAAAAAGCTCTACTGTGTCGCCTAAAGCCTTTTTGATCGCCTCGTAATATTTGATCGTAGGATCGGGTTCGGGATTCAGATTATTTTCCCGAATCTGCATCCGAAGTTTGATCACTTTAAATCCCCGCTCGGCCAGTTTGACTGCCTGCTGTACGGCTTCATCCACAGGTACTTTGCCGCCTTTTAAACCAAAGCCGCCATAGGCCAAAACCTTGTCCGTAAATTTACCGCCCAGCAGTTGGTATACCGGCACACCCAGGAGCTTACCTTTCAAATCCCACAGGGCACAATCCACCCCGGCGATGGCGTAGGTCAGCGAGCCGGCGGGCCCCAGGTCATGGTTGACAAAGAGCATTTCTTCCCATAAGGTTTCGGTAGCAAAGGGGTCTTTTCCGGTCAACAGAGGTTTGAGTGTGACTTTTACTAGTTCGGCGATAATAGGAGAAAAATTCGGGCTGCACTCGCCCCATCCGGCCGTACCTTCGTCAGTTTCTACCTTGACAAAAACCGCTTTATCCGATCCCTTTTCGTGGCGGAATACTTTAACATCGGTGATTTTAATGCCGGAACGGCTGATTGAAGGCAGCGGACTGCGGGGAAAGGCTGTCAAAGCGCTGGTACTTCCTGCTACCATTGCTGAAGCGGCAGTCTTCGTCAGAAATGATCTTCTGTTCATCAGGGTTTGTTCGTTTGATCTGCTGACTTTTGTGCTTTCTCTTGCTGCTCTCTGATCCAATCGTGGCGGCGGGCGTTGATGCCGGCGTCTTCGCCCATCCATACCCAGAGTTTGATCAGTCCGTTTTGGTGGGCACTGACCAGAAAGCTGCCATCGGCATTAAAATCAATATATTCGGCATGGTCGCCGGCCCAGGTTTTATGGGCTACGGGAATAGCGTCGTTGCCATAGGATAAAATATCCGCTACCCGGTAAACGTAGATGTAGGGATCGTGCCCGGCATGGGCGATGTACTGTCCGTTAGGATGCCAGGCAACCGATTCAATTTTCTTTCCGGTATGGTTGAATGTTTTCAGCAGCTTTCCGCTCTTCCATTCCCACAGATAGGCATTGCCACGGGAAGTACCGCCCTGCCCTACGGCAAAGACATATTTGCCATCCGGAGAAAAAACGCCGCTCGTGTAGGTTACGAAATAATCCGGGTTCATCGTCTGCACCAGCGACCAGTCCGCCGTTTTATATACCTTCACGGCCCCGTGGCCAACAGCGAGCAGGTACCGGTCATCCTGGGAGAAGAACAGCTCATTGACCGTATTGCCAAAATCAATCGTCTTGATTTCCTTACCGGAAGGCATATCAAAGACCCGTATCATGCCCTGGGTCTTACCAGCCTGGGTCTTACCAGCCTGGGTAGTGCTGTCATCCCTGGTCGTCTTTTCTTCCCCGCTTACCAGCAAGCTTCCCCGGTTAGACCAGGTCAGACCGTCAATGCCTTGCGTATGCTTAATGGTATGTTTTACTTCTCCGCTTTGTGCTTCGTAGACGGTCACCAGAAAATCTTCGCTGGCAGCGGCCACATACTTGCCGTCGGCTGACCATCCGACCCGTTCAATTTCCTGTGCGGCATATTTTCGCCAAAGCTCGGTGCCATCCGAAGTGCGCCACATGATCACGGAGTTGTCGTATTTGGTACCGCTGATGATGTATTTTCCATCCGGCGAAAATTCAACGCTTTCTACAGAACCTATTTCGCCCAGGGCATCAGCCACCCGCGACCAGACCGGCTCCAGGCGTAGCTGGTAATCAAGATACTGCTGAGCATGGGTGGATACAATGAACATCATAAAAATGATAAAACAGAGCATCGCTTTTTTCATTTTGTTCTCATACATGCCTTTAACTTTATTAATGAATATATTCAGAAAAAACGAGGCTTCGCGGGCTCGCTTCCGAAGCCTTGTCATGATTTCTTAATAACCCGGGTTCTGAGGCAACAAATTAGGGTTCAGGTCAATTTCCCGCACGGGTATGGGCCATAAAATCCTATCGGGATTGTCCAGTTCTGCCACTTCCTGTACTGCCAGTCCCCAGCGTACCAAGTCAAACCAGCGGATGCCTTCAAAGGCCAGTTCCAGGAAACGCTCATCCATAATAGCCTGACTTACTTCCTGCTGTGATGTGGCCGCAGTAGGAGCCAAACCGGCGCGCGCCCTGATGCTGTTGAGCAGCGGAATAGCTTCCGGGGTTCTGCCCAGTTCGTTCAGGCTTTCTGCCTGCATCAGGATCACGTCGGCCAGCCGGAGCAATACCACGTTGGGGTCCTGGATGCGGCGGTTGTCTGTCTGCGTAACCGGTCCTACGATCCATTTGTTGATAAAAATGGTGCTATCTGCGGTTGTATCCAGGGTTACCGGAATCCTCAAATCTTCGGGATTGGCTGCAAAGGCATCCAATATTTTTTGTTCGGGAACGATCCGGAACCGATTGCCTGGTGCAGGTACCAGTTCGCCGTCCAGCCCCTGGTTTTCCTGTTCTACGTTGGGGCGTACGGAGATTTCAAAGATGGTCTCTGCTGTATTCTGCGCACCTACCCGGAAAAGGTCGCTATAGTTCTGCCCGGCTACCAGGCTATAAGCATTGTCTTCCAGAATAAGCGAAGTTTTCTCTAAAGCATTGGCAAAGTCTCCATCCTGGTTTCTAAAAAGAAAGACCCGGGCCATGAGTGCCCTGGCAGCCGCTTTGGAAGCCCGGGCACGGTTGTCCGTATTAGCGGGTAATAGCTGCTCAGCCTCTTCCAGGTCGGTGATGATCTGGTCATATACTACGGAGCGTT
>JBBSNI010000191.1:0-10157 GCA_038232695.1 Cytophagales bacterium | reverse complement strand
CCTGGGCGCAGATCGCGCAGCCGGAGCGCATAGAGATAGAAATGGAGAGAACCAGCAATGACTTCGTGGTAGTCTCTGCCGAAGACGAAGGCCTGATGCTCTTCCGCGACACGGAAGAAAACGACGACAGGGGCGACGCCCTCTGGGAGTTTCGTAAATACAATACTGACCTCCAGGAGGAATGGAGCCAACAACTGGCCCTCGCCCCCAGCCTGATACTGCGCGGCTACGACTACGACAAAGGGCAGCTTTGTGTCTTGTTTCAACACAACAACTACCAGAACCGGGTCATGCCTATGATCAATATGTCCGTAGCGACCGGCGACACGGTGCAGCATTCCATCAAAAGAGTGGTGCCGGTAGATTTAAGCTATTTTGAGATCGTCGGGCAGACAGTCATCCTGGGTGGGCAGGTCAATTACCGCCCGGCGGTGGTACACTACGATATGCTGACCCGCAAGCTTAAAGTGTTGCCGGGCATCTACCAGAACGATGGCGAACTGATAGACATTATTCCCAACGACCAGGATAATACCTTTGATGTGCTGATCGCCGAGATGAACAAGGAACGGGTAAAAACCGTGACAGTCAAAGCCTACGACCAGTACAGCAACCTGCTGCAAAGCACACCTGTGCTGACAGAAGAGAAGAAACACCTGCTGGATGCGCAGGTCACGGAGTTTGACGGGGAACGCCAGATACTGGCCGGAACGTACGGACCCAAACGCTCGCGCTATTCGCGGGGAATATTCATCGCCTCTATCACGCCCGGCGGCCGGCAGGATATCAAATACTATAACTACGCCGATCTGGACCACTTCTTTGACTACATGCGCGATAAGAGAGAGCAGCGGGTCAAGCGGCGGATCGCACGCAAAAAGCTAAAAAATAAAAAGATCAGGCTCAACTACCGCATGGTCGTACACGAGTTGATCGCCGACGAGGGGAAGTATATTCTGCTGGGCGAAGCTTATTACCCCAAGTACAACAGCTACTACTACAGCGGTATGTACGGCAGCTATTTTCCCTCCCGCTACAACGATAGCTACTTCGACGGATATCGCTATACCCATGCTATTGCCGTATGTTTCAACGACAAAGGCAAGCTGCTGTGGGATCATTCGTTCAAGCTTAGCAATGTGAAAAGCATGGAACTGAAACAATTAGTCCATATCAACATGCAGCAGGACAGCGTCGTGCTGATGTACGCCCGCGACGGAGAGATTTATTCACAGGAGATAGGCAACGACGGAACCGTAAACGAGACCGTAACCAGCCCTGTGAAGCTGGCCCATGAGTACGATGAAGTAAAAAAGAAACGCGACGACGATATTGAGGGCATCCAGAAATGGTACGGTCAGTATTTTTACATCTACGGTACGCAAGACATCAAAAACAAACAAAACACCACCGCAGATTTTAACCGTAAAGTATTTTTCATCAATAAAGTGACCTATGACCCGATGCTGAAAGCTTCTAAGGAGTAGTCTTTTTGTAACAAAAGGAAACCTTACTTTTACGGGTGATATTATTGAGAGCCTGCACAAACAGCACTACTTGCCATCCGGTTTTTCTTCCAGCATTTTGTTGACTTCCTGTTGCACTTTTTCGCTGTTCTGGTAGGCATACATCATTTGGTCGTAGACCGCTACGTCCATGCCTGCTTCCTCTACGGCTTTTACCAGTTCCTGCTGCATTCCCTGCTGGACGCTGATGATCTCCTGGCTGATGGCGTCAAACTGAGCCAGTTCTTCCTCTGAGGCTTGCACCTCAGCTTCAGGGTTTTGTTTGGCCGTCAGGATTTCATTGAATTTATTGACTTCCATACCGCCGTCGCTGATAGCCTGCATCATTTTTTTCTCCATCTGCTGCTGCACCTCGGTGATCTTCTGGTTGACTTCAATAAATGTTTTGAGTTCGTCCTTTGTATAATCTTCCTTCACTTGGGCGGCATTCCGCTCCTGGGGCGGGGCACCGGGCGTTTCCTGTTGCGCATACACCGTGGAGGTAAGTAAAATTCCGGCGGCTATCCACAACAAAGCGATCACCCTGATAGTATAACTATATCCTGCATGTTTCATGAGTACCATGTTTTTGGTGAAAAAATAGATCAATGGCAATGCCATGCGGATCGTGTCCACGACGGATGCCGCCCATTGGTTTTTATGGCTAACGCCGGGGCACACCAAAAGTTTGATCCTCCTTTTATTATTCAGGGAAAATTGTATTTTTTCATCTATATGTTAAGCATAATCATAGAATACTTTCATTTACGACCCTATGCTGAATAGCCTTTTATGACAGAAAGCCAACCATTTGCAGGAAGCATCAGGTTTAGTCTGCGCGAACAGCACCTGCGCTTGCTGCCTCAGAAAGCTATTTTCTGGGAAGAACAAAAACTACTCATACTCGCTGACCTGCATCTGGGCAAAGCCGGGCATTTTCGCAAAGCGGGCATTCCCGTTCCTGCGGCGGTTCACCACGACGATGTTGACAGGCTCCGGCAGCTCATCAGAGAACACGCTCCCACCCGGGTAGCCATTATCGGCGATCTGTTTCATAGCGAGCTCAACCGTGAATGGTTGGCGTTCGAGGCATTGGTCGGGAGTACATCGCCCATAAAGTATGTGCTTGTCCGGGGAAACCATGATATTTTGCCGCCACAGGTATACCAGATGCCTGATTTTGAAGTGGTTGAACAAGCCTGGCAGGTACCCCCTTTTTGTTTTACCCACCAGCCTGCCTTCTCGCTACCGGATGTAGACCAAGCCTGGACAGCAGAGGCTGATCCTTGCGGCGACTGCTACAATCTCGCAGGGCATGTGCACCCTGGCGTAAGCTTCTCTGCCACTGGGCGGCATCGCCCGGCGACCCGGTCCGCCGGGTTCCACACAAAAGTACCCTGCTTTCTTTTTACTCCAAAAGGAGGTCTTTTGCCTGCTTTCGGTAAATTTACAGGGTTTGTCTGTCTGAAAAGATCGCCGGAGCGATGGATATTCGGCATTGCCCCTTCGGCAAATCAGGAACCAATGGTGTTTAAAGTCCCCTGACAGGCTGAGACTATCAAAACTTCCATTATTGCGATGTCAAGCTTTGTCTGTAGCAAAATTTTGACTTTTCTTTTACCTTTGGGATTTGGTATGGATAAACCCAATAACCGCTCTGCCGGAAAATACACGCTAACAATATGAATCGATTTGAGAAGATCATATTTATTGACGACGATGAGATCACTAATTTTCTCATGAAAGAAAGCCTGAAAAGACAGGGCTTTACCGGAGAAGCGGTCTTTTTCGAGACCGCTACTGATGCTCTCTCCTACCTGGACAAAGCAGAAAACGCATCGCAACTCGACGTGATCTTTCTGGACATTAAAATGCCTGGCATGGACGGCTTTGACTTTTTGGATCAACTCGCAGCACAGGGCATCGACCAAAAGATCAAAGCCAGGGTGTATATGCTCAGTTCTTCGGAAAATGCTACGGATATGAAGAAAAGTCAGGAGTACGCCATTGTCAAAGGGTTCCTGCACAAACCTTTCACGCTTGAGTCGCTGGAGAAAATATAATGGCTCACGATCGTTTTCTTAGTCCTTCCTTTACTTTTTCTGTGATATAGTCTACTTCCGCGCCAGTCAGTTCAGGGTATACAGGAATAGACAACAGTTCATGAGCCTGCTGTGCAGCCACCGGGCTGTCGTCAGGGTTTGCCAAATGCTGAATGCCGCCCAGCTGAAAAAACGGCATGGCTGGTAAGGCAAGAGGGTAATGGATTTCCGTAGCAATGCCTGCCTGCCTGAGATGCGCAGCCAGCAGGTCTCTTTGGGCATGTCTGACTACAAACAAATGATATATATGGTCAAAACCGGCAGGCGTTTCGGGCAACGCCAGGTCATTTTCCTGCCAGGCCTGCCGGTATTGCGCTGCAATAGATCGTCTTCGCTGATTCCAGGCGTCCAGCAAGGGCAACTTCAGGCGCAGTATCGCTGCCTGCAGGGTATCCATCCGGCTGTTTCTGCCCTGGCAGACAGGCACATTTTTTTCGCGCTGCCCGTGTTGGGCGATCATTCGTACCTTTTCGGCGAATGAGGCGTCTTGTGTCAGCACCATACCGCCATCGCCCATCGCGCCCAGGTTTTTGGTAGGATAGAAGCTGAAAGCAGCCGCATCGCCAAAGCTTCCCGTTCGCTGCGCCCCGATAGCGGCTCCGTGCGACTGGGCGCAGTCTTCTATCACTTTCAGCTCATGTTTCCGGGCAATACGCAGGATGGCAGGCATATCAGCGGGCAGCCCGTACAAGTGAATTGGAATGATCGCTTTGGTCCTGGAGCTTACTTTGCTTTCCAGCAGGGCAACGTCCAGCGTGTAATATAAGGGGTGGGTATCGGCGAATACGGGCGTGGCGCCCAGCAGGCTGACCATCTCTGCTGCCGACATCCATCCGTTGGCAGGCACGATCACCTCATCGCCGGGGCCGACGCCGAAGGCTCTCAGAATAAGCTCCAGCGCATCGGTACCGTTGCCGCAGGCTATGCCATGACGGACACCTGCGTAATCCGCAAAACTTTGCTCAAAGCCTGCCACTTCTTCCCCTCCCATGAGTTGCCCACGGTCTATTACCCGGCAGAAGGTCTGCGTCAGGGCAGGTTGCAGGTTTAGGTGCTGCCGTTTGAGGTTGACAAAGGGAACATTCATAGAAAAATACGGACGTTGATTTTATTTTAGGAAAAATTCTTAAATCTTTACGCTCCAATGACAAAAAGAATATCAAAGTAGGGTAATTACGCGTTCTTTAATATGGAAAAAGTTTCTGTTAAGGATTCCACAAAACAAGTATTTTTGTTTTTCAAGGTCAACAGAATATAATTTCTTTCCAATATACCGGTATATTTGTTTTATGAAGAAAATTGCAGTACTGACTTCAGGCGGAGACGCGCCAGGGATGAACGCCTGTATCCGGGCAGTGATCCGTGGTGCTATCTATCACGGCGTAGAAGCCTATGGCATAAAATACGGCTACAACGGTATGATAGACGGCGATATTTATAAGATGAAGTCCTACTCTGTCAGCAATATCATTCAGAAAGGGGGCACCATCCTCAAATCTGCCCGCAGCGAGGAGTTCATGACTAAGGAAGGACGCAAGAAAGCCTTCCACCAGTTGGAGCGGCGCGGCATCGAGGGCATCGTCGTGATCGGAGGCAACGGTACTTTTAAGGGCGCCAGCCTCTTTTACGAAGAATACGGCATCCCCATGCTCGGCGCTCCTGGCACCATCGACAACGACCTGTACGGCACTGACTATACTATAGGCTTTGATACGGCCGTCAACACCGCCCTCCAGGCTATAGATAACATACGGGATACGGCCAACTCCCACGACCGTATCTTTTTTATTGAAGTGATGGGGCGCGACTCCGGCTACATTGCTATTTCCTCGGGCATTGGGGGCGGCGCCGAGATGATCATGGTACCCGAAACCAGCACCACGGTAGACGATGTGATCCATACCTTGCTGCAAGGCAGAAACCACGAAAAGACTTCTTCTATTGTGGTAGTGGCGGAAGGAGACGAAGAGGGAGGCGCGATGGAAGTAGTGGCTAAAGTCAGAGACCGGCTCAAAGGCAAAGACCTCAAAGTATCTATCCTGGGGCACGTACAGCGGGGCGGCGCGCCTACCGCTATGGACAGGATCCTGGCCAGCCGCTTAGGCCTGGCTGCTATAGAAGGGCTGCTGAGCGGTAAGAAAAATATGATGGCAGGCATCATCAACAACCGCCTGGTGTATACCGACTTCAAAGAGTGCATCAACACCTCCAAACCTTTAGACCAGGACCTGCTGCGTATGGTTAAAATACTGAGTATCTGACCGATGGGATACCTGCCCATCATACTGGCACTGTTAGGGTTTATCTTTTTGTGGGGCATTGTCAATCTGAACAGCATCAAAAGTAAACGGAAAGAGGCGGAAGCTGCCGCCAGGCTGGTCTTTCAGTATGCAGCCTTTCGGAACACCCTGCTTAGGCAGATGCAACAGGCCGTTCCGCAAGAGGATGTTTTTCATCCTATACTGGCAAAAATACAGCCTTTGCTCAATGAGCAGACAAAAGAGGAATTGTCTACGCAGCAAAAGATAGAGCTTGAAAGTAAAGTGACCGAACAGATCACCCATCTGCCTGCCCCAGAAAATGAACCACTTATTTACCAGCAGCTACAGAAAGCTAACAACAACTATCGCCAAGCCGTTACCCTGTACACTGTCCGGCTGAAAGAATACAACGAGCTTGTCACCCGCTACCCTTCCAAGATAGTAGCCCGGATGATGGGGATGCAGAAGATAGAAGGTGAGGATAGTTAGCTCTTTTCGAAAATCCCTGGTCATAGTGTCCCCTACGAACCAAAAACCAGCAAGAGCGTCCGCTCGCTTCCCGGGCAGACGCTATATTTAAATCGTAACCGAGAGTAAGTCGTAGCGGACGCTACGACCAGGGGTGGTGGGGGTGATAGGGATGTATAAGCAGGTGCGCCCGGCGCCCGGTTGAATATTCTTTAACACTCAATATTCAATGCTCAACCGGGCGCCGGGCGCACTCAATGCTCAAGGAAAAAAAAATAGTAAAGTGATCACGTCACTTCCCGCTCAATGTACCTTCCCCATCCAGCGGGTCAGCAGGGGCGAGAGGATGAACACCACCACGGCACCGCCTAGGGCGATATAAGCGATAGATTCAAAGCCTTCGGTATATACGCTTAGCGTCTGCAAACTGTTGGCAGTGGCGTCTGCCCCTTCTTCCAGGTTGTCGATGGCAAGCCGCTTGCCTACAAAGCCTACAATCTGAAAGGCATAGGCCGAAGACAGGAACCACACGCCCATCATAAAGGCGACAATCCTTTGGGGCGAAAGATCGGTGATCTTGGAAAGCCCGACCGGCGACATCAACAGTTCGCCTAACGAAATAAACATATACATGACCACCAGAAAGACAAAAGGAACTGCCCCGCTGCTGTCGGCAAAGTTTTTACTGAAAAACAGCAGGTAAAACCCTAAGCCCAGCAACGCAAGTCCCATTCCAAACTTATAGGGCGTACGGGGATTGATACGCTTCTTGGTCAACCATACCCACAAAGCAGAAATGGGAATAGAAAACAGGATAATAAACAGCGGATTCAACGCATTGGTCTGTGCGGCATTGATCAGCCACAGATTGACATTGCGGGCGGAGAACAGGGTAATGATACTGCCGGACAGTTCGTGAAAACCCCAGAACAGGGTCATAAAAACGGTCAGAAATACCGCCACTACCAACTTCTTCCTTTCATCTGCCGTGACGGTGGTCAGGATATAACCAATGTATCCTAATATAAAAATGCTTAGCCCGTAAAAGAGCAGATTGACATAGGTAATTTCCCCCAAAAAGCTCGTGCCGTTGGCAATATACTCATAAGAAGCCATCAGGTAGGCAATGACCGGTACGGCGACAACAGCCAGTATGGGCACCCAGTGTTTGGCTTTGATGCCCATCGTTGTCTTGTCCAGCAACGCCGGGTCGGGCGGCAAGCCTTTGTCCATGAACACGCCCTTTTTGATACCGCTCCAGAAGAAAAGCAGCCCGGCGACCATGCCGACGCCTGCCAGCCCAAAGCCGTAATGCCAGCCGTAGGACTCCGCCAGCCAGCCACACAGTATGGGTGAGGCAAACGCCCCGATGTTGATGCCCATATAAAAGATGGTAAACCCGGAATCTTTGCGCGGGTCGCCGGCAGGATACAGCGTGCCGACGAAGGTAGAGATATTAGGTTTAAAGAAGCCATTGCCCACCACAATAAACGCCAGTGCCAGAAAGAACAGCACATTGTTCTCAATAGCCAGCACAAAATGCCCAATAGCCATAAGCGTACCGCCCAGCAGGATAGAGCGGCGGTAGCCCATGAGTTGGTCGGCAACGCGCCCGCCAATGACCGGCGCGGCATACACCAGTGAGCCGTAAGAAGAGTAGATAATGGCCGCCACGGTATCGCGGTTGGCTAATGCCTCAAAAACCTGCTCTACCATGTAGAGCATGAGCAGCGCCCGCATCCCGTAGAAGCTAAACCGCTCCCATAGCTCGGCAAAGAAAAGGTAATACAAGCCCTGGGGATGACCAAAGGCTTCGGGCGCGCCCGATTCCAAGGGGGCATCGGTCCGGTTGCTTTGTGCAGATACTTCTGACATGGATGATCTTTTTCAAGTTAAAAAACCGCCTATAATAGGCAATTCTAACGAACGATCATACTTTTTCTTATCGTTTCCCCACCGGTTATGATCTCCAACAGATACGTGCCTGTGGGAATTAATGAAATATCTATGACTGAAGTTTGCCAGGCGTTCACGCTTCCTTTGCCTGTTTTTATTACTTTTCCTTCCATAGAAATGATGCTGTACTGGTAACTTGGAGAAGATAGTGGTCCGAAGGCGACTGTCAGTTCATGCCTGTCTGCCGGTACGGGGTAAATAGTCAGTTGTCTGGCTTGTTCGTCTTCCAAGCCGGTGACCTGCTCTACAGACAGCACAAAGTCATCGCTGGCTGTAGCACCGCTCTGATCTTTGGCAGTAACGCTGATGGTTAGCGTGTCGGTATCATTCCGGGCAGGCGTACCGCTAAAGGTTTTGTTCCCGGCGTCAAAAGCCAGCCATGAGGGTAAGCTGTTGCCATTGCTTAGGGAGGCCGTATAGCCAAGCACATCGCCCGCGTCCGGGTCGGAGAAGGCATCTTGGGGTATGGTAAAGGTAAAAAGCTTGTCTTGGGTAGCTACCTGATCTTCTATAGGGTTCTGTACCACCGGCGGCTGGTTTTCTTCCAGATCGTTGACTGAAATAGTAAAAGTGGCTGCCAGAACACCGCCCTTGCCATCGGATACCTGCACCCGGATAGCATACGTACTTTTGACTTCATAATCCAGTATCTGCTGTGTTAGTAGTTGGTTGCCTTCTACAGAGAAAACAGCATTATCATCTCCTCCCTCACCCTCTATGAGTTGGTAGGTTAATGTATCGCCTGCATCAGGATCAGTAGCCGTCAAGGTACCTACCAGAGTGCCAGCGGGCTGGTTTTCGTCCACAGATTTGTCGTCCAAGTTGAGGGTCGTTGGTGCTTGGTTTTCCGGCTGGTCTGTCACATTGATCACAAATACTTTATCAAGTGTTCCGCCTTTGCCATCATCAGCCCGCACACGGATGCTATAGCCCGCTTTTGCCTCATAGTCAAATACTGCGGCTGTCTTGAGGGTATCGCCTGCCAGCATGAAAGAAGCATTATCGCTGCTGCCTTCTCCCTCGATCAGTTGGAAAGTAACCGTATCTCTGTCAGCATCCGTGGCTGAGAACACGCCGACTACGGAACCTGCCGGAAGTTCCTCTGCTATGGTTTGTGCACTCAGCGCAATCGTTATAGGCGGGTTGTTGTCGTCGTCCACATCATTGACGATGATGGTAAATGACTTGGCTGCCTTCCCTCCTTTGTTGTCGTCTGCCTGCACACGGATCGTATAGCGTTGCTGCGTTTCATAATCGAGGTTGCCTTTGGTCAGCAGTTGGTTTTCTGCGATTTCAAACCAATCGTTGTTGGTGTTGGCACTGTCTATCAGCGTAAAAGACAAGACATCTCCGTCGGCATCTTCTGCACTGAGATTTCCTATCACGGTACCTGGGGGTACATTCTCGTCTACGGTTTGGCTGCTTAGCGTCAGGTTAAAGGGGGCTGTATTAGGATCATCGGCCAGGTCGGTCACTTTGATGGTGAATGCTTTGGCAAACAATCCGCCATTGCCATCATCGGTTTGTACGCGGATGCTGTACTGGTTCTTCTGCTCATAGTCAAAGCTGGTACTGGCATACAGGGTGTCTCCTTGGATGGTAAAGGCGCCGTTATCTGTGTCTCCTGTCCCGGCTACCAGACTATAAGTGTGGATGTCGACGCTATCTGTATCTTTGGTCGTCAAGATGCCGATTTTTGTATTAGCCGGTTGGTTCTCGGCAAGCGAATCCTTGCTCAGGATGATATCCGTAGGCGCCTGGTTGGGCAGTTTGTTAAGATTATTGTAGCGATATATAAAACCTTCTCCGCCTGCAATCACGTCTATGTCTCCGTCGCCATCTATATCGCCTGCCGTAAGAGCGGT
>JBBSNI010000190.1:0-10209 GCA_038232695.1 Cytophagales bacterium | reverse complement strand
GCACGAGTACGTTCCCGACGATCAGAGCTATGATCGGCGATATGTTCTTTTTGTTCGCAAGTACTCAGTTTAATATAGCGCATCAGAAGTAAGGTTAGGTGAAAAACAAAATTAGCAAATACCTCTTTACTTATAAAACGCTACTTATTTCTAACATAGACAATGCTGTGAATCCAAGACTCGAACGTGGAAGAGTCTAAACCAAAATAGCTTGCTATTTCTCGTTTTGGGCTAACAGGTTTCAAGTTTTTAAAAAGTTTTGATAAACTTCCAAAAGAAACTAATTCGAGCATCATCCAACTCGGCGGCATTTCGTTAGAATACTTCTTTTTAAATTCTTTTATATATGCAAAACTTGGATAGTATATAATTTCTATGTGTATAATAAAATAACAGGGAGGTTTTACAAACAGTTTCAAACAAAAGACTTATTCTGACTGGCTTCCCGGGTCATGGCTTCGGCTAAGTCTTTGCCCAGAAAAGCATCGATCCAATAGTGGGCCACGTACAGCAGGGGTGTCAGGATGACAGCGACTGAGAACTTATAGATATAGTTGACTACACCGACCGCCAGCACTTGTGCGATGGGCCAGTTGCCAAACACATAAAAGGCAATAAACAAGACCACGAAGCTATCGACCAACTGAGACACCAGCGTGGAGCCGGTTGCCCGCAGCCAGATCATGCCGCCGCCGGTGAGGTTTCTTAACTGCTGAAATACCAGCACGTCGAGCAATTGCCCCAACAGAAAAGCGGTGATAGAACCGATGATGATGCCCAAGCCCTGCCGGTAGATTTTACTAAAAGCAGTGTTGATATTAAAACTATCTTCCATACCCTGCCTGTTAACCTCCAGCCAGAACTGCGCGGGCGTCAGTTCGGTGACCACATAAATGACCAGAAAGGTATAGGCTATAAAAGCGACGGTCAGGTAGCTGATCCTTTTGACGCCTTTTTTACCAAAATACTCATTGATCACATCCGTGGTGATAAACACCACCGGCCAGATCACAGCGCCTGCGGTCAGGTTAAAGTCCAGCACAAAATCGTCGAACAGGTGAAGCTGTGCGGGGGCAAGCCCCAGGGTAGCTTCCGCCGAGAATATCTTTACGCCGATGAGTTCGGCCAGCAGCGCATTGGTCAGGAATATGCCGCTGAGGATGACGAACAGGGTGTTCTTTTTGCTGGCTTTTGGGGTGGTCACTAATCTTCCAAAGTATACGTTTGACCTTCTATGGCTAATTGGGTGTTGGCAAATACGGTTTGTGCTTCTTCCAGCAGGGGCTCTATTTCTCTGTACCGGCTGGAGTAGTGCCCGATCAGCAGTTGCCCTACCCGGGCTTTGCGGGCGATGGTCGCTGCTTCCAGCGTCGTGCTATGGTAGCGGACAGCCGCCTTGTCCGCCTGGTCCTGCATGAAGGTAGCCTCGTGATAGAGCAAATCTATCCCTTCGAGCAAAGGTATGATGCGCTCATTGTAACGGGTATCAGAGCAGTAAGCGTACGTACGGCTGCGGCGGGGCGGCAGGGTCAGCGCCTCGTTTTTATAGCGTAAATGGCCATCCGCATCGTAGACATCTTTTCCTTCTTTGAGCAGCAGTATGTCCGGGACAGTCAGGTCTGGTGGCAGCGTTTCTTTGTTGATACGGCGGGGCTTGGGTTTCTCCCGGAAAACAAAACCAAAACACGGGACGCCATGATCCATAGCAATGGTTTCTATCGTCAGATACAGGTCTTCATAAATGTTGCCAGGCGATTCGAGCGCATGAAACTGCAAAGGAAAGCTCAGCACCGTGTGGGAGCAGCGCAGCAGTGCGGTAATGACTTCAGCCAGCCCTGGTGGTGCATAGAGGTGCAAGGGTTGCCGGTGGCCGCCCAGGCTCATGGTGTTCAGCAGCCCGATCAGACCAAAGAAGTGGTCGCCGTGCAGGTGGCTGATCAGGATATGGTTGATCCGGCTGATCTTGGAGTGGTAACGCATCAGTTGCATCTGGCATCCTTCGCCGCAGTCGAGCAGAAAGGAGTGGGTGCCGATGGTGAGCAACTGGCTGGTTTGATGTCTTCCGTAGGCAGGGGTCGCAGAGTTAGCCCCTAATATTGT
Source organism: Cytophagales bacterium (assembly GCA_038232695.1). Classification (GTDB taxonomy): domain Bacteria; phylum Bacteroidota; class Bacteroidia; order Cytophagales; family Cyclobacteriaceae; genus JAJNNC01. The sequence goes on along the minus strand of JBBSNI010000190.1, from coordinate 8,109 downwards.
GAGTTGAAAAGTCAATTAGTCCAGGCCGTTATCGTTTTCGGACTCGCTGCTCAGGTCGCTTTCTATCTGGTTGAGAAAAACAGTATCTACGGCTTCTTCGGCCGTGGGCAAGATGGTCAGTACGCTATCCAACTGGGATATTTTGATAAGTTTCATGACGTGTTCGCCCATTGCACAGAGGACAAACATGCCGCCATCTTCCCGGAAGATCCGGTTGCCTACCAGCAGGGCGCTCAATCCTGAGGAGTCTGTATACTTGACAGAAGCCATATTCAGGATCAGGTTGCTTGTGCCTTCGGCGTGCATGGTGATGAGTTCTGATTTGAGGTCGGGTGCTACGGAAGCATCCAGTTTTTCTTCCTCCAGGGTTACCAGCGTGTATTGTTCTTTTTTATCTACGGAATACTTCATTCGTGGAGTGTTGGTTTTTGTAAGTAATAAAAACTATAAGGCATTCATTATGTTTTGCCGTATTCTGTGGAGTATATCTTGCGTTGGCACCCGGCTAAATGTTCTGCCCGTGAGTTGTTCGTATAGCTCGATATACCGCTCCGCAATGGAGTTTACAATGTCTTCGGTCATTTCCGGCACCTTTTGTCCTTCTTTTCCCTGAAACCCTTCGCCAATAAGCCACTGCCTGACAAACTCTTTGGAAAGCTGCTTCTGCGGCTCGCCTTTTTGTTGGCGCTCCTCAAACCCTTCCCGGTAGAAGTAGCGCGAAGAGTCGGGCGTATGGATTTCATCAATAAGGTGTATGTTGCCATCGAGCTTGCCGAACTCATATTTGGTGTCTACCAGGATCAGTCCCTTTTCTCTGGCTATATTAGTACCTCGCTCAAACAGGCGGCGCGTAAACTTTTCAAGCTGTTGGTATTCTTCCTCGGGCACGATGCCGCGCGCTATGATCTCTTCGCGGGATATATCTTCGTCGTGTCCTTCCTGGCTTTTGGTGGCGGGCGTAATGATGGGTTTAGGAAAAGGATCGTTTTCTTTCATCCCTTCGGGCAGGCTCACGCCGCAGAGCGTCCGCTTGCCTGTTTTGTACTGCCGCCAGGCATGACCTGCCAGGTAACCCCGTATGACCATTTCAATCGGGTAAGGCTCGCAACGGAGACCGATCATCACATTGGGGTCGGGCATACTAAGGACCCAGTTGGGCACAATGTCAGCGGTAGCGATCAGAAATTCGTAGGCGATCTGGCTAAGCACCTGGCCTTTGTAGGGAATGGCTTTCGGCAGGATGATGTCAAACGCTGAGATGCGGTCGGTGGCTACCATGACGGCTTGCCGCTCCAGGAAATAAACATCGCGTACTTTGCCCCGGTAAAAGCCGGTCTGGCCCGGTAGCTGAAAATTGGTCTCTATGATCGTCTCTGCCATAAGGCGGTAAAATTAAGGATGAAAAAATTAAATAGCTAATGAGGATTGAAGAACTGAGGGATTGAGGGACTGAAGGATTGAAGAACTGAGGGACTGAATATTGATAGGTTAGCTGGGATTTGAGGTTTGGGGTGCTGTCTTTGTGCTATGCTTTGTGACCTTTGCCGCCGTGGCGCGGTGGTTAAATGCGAATTGGAGCGATTCCACCGGGGCGGTTCTTGGTTCGTTTTTATGGAGAATCTACCAGTTTCCCGTTTTCATCATACGTTTTCCATGTCCCTGTCTTTTTGCCGCCGCTGTATTGACCTTCTGTTTTTAGCTGTCCGTCTTCGTAATATTCTTTAAAAGTACCTTGCATCGCGCCGAAGTAATATTGGGTTTCGCTTTTCAATTGTCCCGAAGGATAAAATACTTTCTCAACATTTGTCTTTTTCCCTTTCTTATATACCTGCGTTTTGCGGATCGTACCGTCTTCATCGTACGTAGTGACCGTTCCGTTCAATGATCCGTTTTCGTAAGGAGAAGTTTCTTTCACTTGTCCGTTGGGATAGTAGGTTTTCCAAACACCGGCGGGTTTGTCATGGCTGTACTGCTTTTCGGAGCGCAGTTTTCCATTTTCGTCATACGCTTTCTCTTGTCTTCCGTCGGTAGCAGGAATGATCAGGGAGCGCAGCGTGCTGTCGGGGTAGTAGCTTTTCTGCTCGCCTACGGGTTTGCCATTTTTATAGTGCAGGTCATGTTTGAGGGTGCCGTCAGGATAATAAAAGCGGCTGTCGCCGTCCGGGAAGCCTCCTTTGTAATGCTCTTCGCTGAGCAGTTTTCCGTTTTCATCAAAAGATCGTGTCACTCCGGTCTGCAAGCCTGACTTGAATACTGCCTGGCTGGCGGGTTGCCCATTGGGGTGGTATTCGGTCGCTTTGCCATCCAGTACGCTGTTTTTGTAGGAAGCTTCCCGCCGCAGGCTGCCGACTTCGTAGTATGTCCGGGCGGGTCCGTTTTGCTGTCCGTTGGCATAGGTGATCTCTTCCTGTAGCTTGCCGTTGGGGTAATACGTGGCGATCACACCTTCGGGTTTGCCATCAACGAAGGTTGTCCGGTTTTTCATTACGCCATTGTCGTAATACTGCCGCACTTCGCCCTGCAGGGTATCATTTTCAAAACGGGCGGTCTGCAAGGTATCGCCTTTTGGGTTTAGCACGACCACCGGGCCGTTTTTGATCCCCGCCTCATACGGAATCACTCTTTGCAACGCGCCTCCAGGGTAATATTCTTCAAACACGCCATAAAGTTTACCTGCCGTAAACGCACCGCGGGCCGCTACATCACCTTCCGGAAAGTAGCGTACATACTTGCCATCTACCTGCGAACTGTCTTTCCCTAAAATTTGATATTGCTCCTTGACGACCGTGCGGGCAGAATCATAATAGGTGACCACCGGCGTCCGCGCGGTATCCTGCCCATAGGCAAGGCTGACAGACAGCACCAGACCTGCCGGCAATAAATATTTGAAGAAAGATGTTTCGGACATAGTATAAATCTCTGTTAGGAACAACGTTATTTTATTCTGATGAGTGTAGCGCCATACCCAAATTTTTCGCGTTTGGCATCCTGAAAATATTGAATGTTGTTCATTTGAGAAAGCCTTTTATGTAGCGCATCTCGGAGGATGCCATTGCCCACGCCATGAATGAAGATGATCTCATCCATACCTGTAGCGATGGCGTTGTCCAGTGTTTGCTCAAAAGTCTCCAATTGCAGCGACAGCATTTCATTCTTGTTTATCTTGTCGGGCTCTCTGACGAGGTGCTCGATGTGCAGGTCTACTTCCCGGGGCGGGCGTTCCAGGCGCAGCAGCCCGGACGATTGTTCGGGCAGGTTAGACAGCATCTGTTCTTTAAGTTTGGCAGCATCCAAAGGCTGACCGCCTTCCGCCTGCTCATCTACCTGGAACAGAAAGGAAGGCTGGTGCAGCAGGGGCGCCTGGCGTTTGCTCTTAAAGAAAGTAGCCGCTTTGAAGCGAAGTTTACGCACCAACGGTGCCCGAAGCGTATAGTAACCCTGCCGGAAGTAAAGCAACTGCACTACCCACGACGGCCACTGATCAAACGCACTGACCAGCACCTCGCACAGCTTGACGCTGTTTTGTGGGGGCAATACGCCGGTGCTGATACCTTTAAAGTTCTGTTTGTCTTCCTCACCTACCAGGTAAGCCAGATCAAAGCCGGTGGTATTGACAAGGTGCAGCGCAAGCTGGCGGTCGTTGAGCGGCACAAAAGCAAAGTATACGCCCTGGCTTACAGTGGTATCTTCGCTTGCCGGGGCAGTGGTCTCTTTTTCCTGTTTTGGTTCACGCTTAAAGTAGCGTTGCTCCTGCTGCGAGACAACGACCACCTCGTTGCGCATCACCGGGATCTGGAAGCCGTCTTCAATTTCTATTTCCAGCAGGTCTTTATCCAGAAAGCGAGTGATCACGCCTTCTTCGTGGCCATGCATCAGCCGCACTTTGTCTCCTATATTCATGGTTGTAAAAGGATTTGGTATGTCTCACTTTGTTTTGTTCAAAGTTACATACTTTTTCCTGAAGAGGATGAGCTGGTACGGAATCTATAGCAACTGTCTTCCTTCAGCCTGTGATTCCCGGAAATCAGAGAGCGTTGATCCATACTTTTCTTTGAAGGTGCGTAAAGAATGGGTGTAAAACTGAAAACAAGCAGTACGGGCATAACCGGGCGGACGCCCTATGTTATGTGAGGTCGTAGGACCGCTACGCTTAACCGGGGGTGCCTAACCGGGGGTGCCTAACCGGGGGTGCCTCACCTACGACCAGGGAGGAGAGTATCTACATAGTAAATCCTTTCACTTGATTATTTGAAACCGAAAACCAGCGGGAAGATGAAAACTACCACGATTGTCCAGATAAAGTAAATCGGTAAGTATAATACCATTGATCTCCCGACTTCGGTGATAGCCGCTTTCTTTGTCACTGTTTTAAACAACATAAATGTCACGATGAGCAAATGAACCAACATTAAAATATTGCTGTCAAGCACTGCCACTCTGTTAGGGGTGATTCCCCACTCCGATATACGGAATGAAATTGCTGACAACGCAATACCATTTACTACAACAGTAACGATGGACAAGAGAAGAAGTACCCATAGACCTGAAACAGGCTTTTCTTTGGTGGAGCTTTCGGCAACGGAGAAGAATATCAAAGCCATTACCCCGATCAGAAGCAGGTTAAACAGTAGCAGGAATTCCCGGTCGTTATAGGGGTCTTTACCTGAAAAAATGATGGCACCCAAATAAATAACAAGCATTACTAAAACCAGCGGACTGAATATTTTAGCAATCACCGGGGAAACTTTGTTGACCAGTTGCGGATTGGTTTGAGTAAGGTAAGTAGCAACGATAGGTACTGCGGGTAACCCGAAAGCCACTACGTACTCAAAGTAAAACTTCTCAATCTTAAACCCTATCAGCTCGAATAAACCGATGGTTATGCCAGTCATCAATAGACCAGCAAATACCAACAGCGCTGTCATGACTGCCAGGTCGCCGTTAAAGCGTAAGAAGTCGAGTCGCTTTTTATAGTTGCTGAACTCATCGCCTGCAAAGGATACCCCAAGTATAACCCATAGCAGCAAAGGCAAATGGATACAGGCCAACAGGAGCGTATCGCTTTCAGTATTGTTTGGCAGGGAATTGATATACACCAGGCAAACAACGATGACCCCACTGATCAAAGCTATTTTGTTGACCGGCAGTTTATTTTTCCAGGCGAAGTATGCTGTTAAAAACGGAAATACGATAAAACCCATATTACGGGGATAAAAGAAATCTTCGCTGATGGGGAAGATGGCTGGCAGTTTGGCAAGTAAACCGGCGACCAAAGATGCGATCACAACAAACAAAAATTCATTGCCGGAACCCCAGGAAATATCATCAGTTTCGTAATTCAGCCTTTCGTTCCAGAAATCAGCGAGTGCGTTGCCTTTAAGCTCCGGGTATAGTATGCTGAATTCCCGTTTAAAAGGCACCTTGTTATTGCGGTACAGCTTCTCGAGTTGACCTGGGTCGTGTAGATAGGAAAGTATTTCGTCTTTCATGAGTTTATGCTTTAATTTTTAAGTTGATGATAAGTTTATTAGTGTTTAAAGTACTTTGAAATGCAAAGTGTAATTATAAAAAAATTATTCGTTTTGCCTGTTGTTTAAAATAAGTTGCTCCAGGGCATCCAAATGGCTTTTAAATGCTTTGCGGCCAGCGCCTGTAGCGCAGTAAGTGGTATTAGGTTTGCGCCCAACGAACTGTTTTTCCACGCGCAGGTATGCTGCTTCTTCCAAGGCACGGAGGTGGCTGGCCAGGTTGCCATCGGTCAGTTGCAAAGCTTCTTTCAGGGTATTAAAATCAACCTTGTCTTCCACCATCAGCACCGACATAATGCCCAGCCGCGCCCTGCTTTCGAAGGCCTTGTTTATATTTTCAAGATACTCTTTCACAGGTCTGCTAGCGTTCGTATTTAAAGTACACCAGCGCGCCATATATTATGTGCAACATACCAAATCCCACTGTCCATAGAATCAGTCCATAGCCGACAAAAACGCTGGCAAACAATCCAAGTATAATCTCAAGGATGCCCAGGTAGCGTATGTCGCTAAACGTATACTTGCTGCCATTCAGCAGCGCCAGACCATAAAAAACCAGCATGGCAGGTGCCACAAGGTATACAATGTTATGGTACAGAAGTATAGCACAAAAAGCACCTCCGGTGGCTAAAGGTATAGCCAGGTTCACAAGCAACCGCCTCGATGGACTGTCCCAGGGGCGGTGGTGCTTTTTGCGGGCATTGCGAACAGTAAAGTAAGTAGCAGTACAAAAGGCAAGTATAAGCACTGCCGCCGCTACTGCTAACATGAAAAGTATGTCTTGGCGGGTTAATTGGCTGCCCAAATCATCGTAGTAGCTGATGTTGTGTTGGTTGAAGTACCATTGAACCACCGCCGCGCCGGCAAGTGCCGACAGACCTGCAAAAACTCCGGACAAGCCGCTAAGCGAGATAAAGCGGGAAGAGCGATCCATGATGTTTCGGATCTCGTGCAGGGCTTCTAATTGGTCTTGCTGTTGATTCATGTTAAAGTACTTTGCATTTCAAAGTTAAAAATTAGTTTACGAAATATCAAAGTCTGTGGCTAAAATATTTTCAAACAGAAGAATCAGGCGAAATGCTGCTTTCGGAAGTTAGTTCGCTTTCGCAACCGACCCTGGGAATTGTATCATCTGGAAGAAGACCGGAGTGAGACCAATGATCTGGCAGAAAAATTTCCTGATCAATTAGAAACCCTTAAAAAGAAATACGAACAGTGGGCTGCGCAAAACAAGGTTCTCCCCTGGGAAAAGGTAGAACAAACAATCCCTTACACCTTCTAATTGAGCATTGAATGCGGAATGCCGCCCGGTTGATTATTGAATATTGAGTGTTTAAAATATTCAACACTCAAGTATAAAACCCAACCCTAAACTCTAATACCCAACACCATCACGTCGTCGGTCTGCACCTGGTTGCCTTTCCACTCTTTGAAAACAGTGGTGATCTTGCGGTACTGCTCGGCGGTAGGCTTGCGCTGGAGGCAACCGAGCAGTTCGCGGAAGCAGTGGCGCATGAACTTTTTATCCTGCGGTCCGCCAAACTGATCCTGGAACCCGTCGGAAGCCAGGTAGAGCATACTGCCCTGCGCTAACTGTATGCATTTATTGGTAAAATATTTTTCTGCAACCTGCGCCCCTCCAATAGAATAACGGTCTGCCTGGAATTGCTTTAGCTGCTCGCTCTGTGTATAGTAAGCATTCATCTGGGCGCCGCTGTAGCAGACCTCCAGCGTCTGCCGGTCGATGATGTACACCGACATATCCAGCCCGTCGGTGCTGTTGCTTTCGGCATGGTGCTGGTGCAGCGTTTGCCTGATGCGGTTATCCATCAGCGAAAGGATCACATTGGGCGCGTTGAGCTTGTTTTCAAGTACCAACTGATTCAGGATGGAGTTGGCAAGCACGGTCATAAAAGCGCCGGGTACGCCATGCCCGGTACAGTCCAGCGCGGCAATGACCACCTTGTGATCCATCTCATGCAGCCAGTAGAAGTCGCCGCTGACAATATCTTTGGGTTTGTAGAAGACGAATGAGTCAGGAAAGATATGCTTCAACTGGCTTCTCTCAGGCAGTAGCGAGAGCTGAATACGCTTGGCGTACATGATGCTGTCGCGGATGTCGCGGCTGCTTTCTTCCAGCAGTTTACTTTTGGTAGCGATCTCGTCTCTTTGCTTCTCAATTTTGGATTTCTGCTCGTTGATGGCTTCTTTCTGTTTTTCCAACCTTTTGTTGGCATGAATTTTTAGCCGGTATTTACTAAAAAAAAGCACCCCTAATCCTGCCAGCATGATCATTCCGACGATCAGGCCGTAGTTGACCAGCTTGCGCTCGCTGGCCAGCAGTACTTGTATCTGGTTTGTCTGCTCAAGCGTAGTGATCTGCTTGTCTTTCTTTTCCAGGTCGTAGAGGGTTTCTACTTCGGCAATTTTCTGAGCGCTCTCTTTCTCATAAAGGCGTTCTTTCTCGATATCATAAAACTTAAAGTACACCAGCGCACTTTCAAGGTCGCCTACCCGGTAGTAGTAATTGGCCATATTCAGGTAGCAGTCTTTCAGGATGGTGCTTGTGCCGAGCTTCTTG
>JBBSNI010000189.1:0-10211 GCA_038232695.1 Cytophagales bacterium | reverse complement strand
CCCCAATCCAGCAGGATGTTAAAAATTAAATGTAGAAATATCCCTTATTTCCTCAGGGGAACAATTGATGTATTTCCATAAGGCTAAAGTCGAGCTGAGGGTGGTTGTAAAAATGAGAAAAACAAGCTATCTTGCTCTTATGCAATAGCTACAACAATATGGTCGCTCTTACCCTATCACAGGGTGACAGCTGCAAGGTAGCTATAAGGGATATATCCGCCATATGGCGGATATACTGATGTTATGCGTCACCTTAAAAGACGACCACAATAAACATACACAACAGATAAATGGATTTTATAACATTAGACTTTGAAACAGCTACTTCACAGCGGGACAGTCCTTGCGAAATTGGTTTGACCTTTGTTCAAGGTGGACAAATTGTAGAAACAAAATCTTGGTTAATCAAGCCAATGTATGACGAGTTTGACTATTTCAACATTCTAATTCACGGCATCAGACCTGAACATGTTGCAGATAAACCTGAATTTAACGAACTATGGACAGAAATAAAACCACTCGTTGAAAATAAGTTACTAATTGCCCACAATGCAGGTTTTGACATCAGTGTTTTACGCAGAACTCTTGAAGCGTATCAACTTCCTTTTCCCACTTTAAATTATTCTTGTAGTTATATTTTTTCAAAAAAGATTTGGCAAGGACTACCTGCTTACGACTTAAAAACACTTTGTAAAGTAAACGAGATTGACCTAAAACATCACAGAGCAGGTGCTGACAGCCGAGCAACAGCCGAACTAACTTTAAAAGCATTTGAAATTGCAGGCGTTCACTCCCTTGGTTGTTTTCCAGAAAAACTAAAAACAACAGTTGGACAACTTTTTGACGGAGGCTTCAGACCTTCAGAAACTAAAAGAATTTATAAAGCCAAAGACCTAACAAAGATTGTGGGCGACCCGAGTAAACATAACGCAGACAGCATTTTTTACGGCAGGACTGTTGTTTTTACAGGTGCTTTATCCTCAATGGTTCGAGCAGATGCACAACAAACAATTGCTGACATTGGTGGCATCATTGGTAATAGCGTAACTAAAGACACAGATTTTTTAGTAGTTGGACAACAAGATTATAGAGTTGTTGGAGATGATGGAATGAGCAGCAAACAAGAAAAAGCAGTTAAACAAATTGAAAAGGGTTCAACACTTGAAATTGTATCCGAAGATGACTTTCTAAAAAACCTATGACACAACTTGACGAAAAAGAAAGCCGACCGCATAACAGCAGCTACCCAAAAGGCGGGGTTTCGTATTCCAAAGACAGTTTTGTGGTTAGTGGAAGTTTAGTTTTTCAAATCAAGGTTTGTGATAAAAGTCCCGCCCTTCGGGTAGCTGCGAGCCGTTATGTGGCATAGAAAAAATACAGAGTAAATGTATTTGATGAGAGAAACATTTATCTTTAGTCATGGAAACCAAAGAAATAATCAGCGAAATAAAGAAGCTTACTGTAAAAGAGCGGCTTCAAATTATAGAGAAGACAGCTAGAACCATTCAGGTGGACGACGAAAAGGAGCAAATGAGAAAAGCGGCCGATCAACTCTATGACGACTATAAAGATGATGCTGAACTGACGGCATTCACCGACTTAGATTTAGAAGACTTCTATGAAGCAAGGTGAGATTTGGCTGATAAACTTGGACCCTTCGGTTGGATCAGAGATGAGAAAGACCAGACCTGCCGTCATTGTGAATGATGATAACTTGGGTAAGCTTCCCCTCAAAGTTATTGTTCCAATCACTGATTGGAAAGATCGCTATCAAATGGCAGTCTGGATGGTCAAGATAACCCCGGATGCAACGAATGGATTGAGTAAAGATTCCAGTATGGATTGCTTTCAAGTGAGATCCGTTTCTGAGAAAAGATTTGTCAAAAAGCTTGGTGAGCTAACTCCTGTTCAAGGAGACCAGATCAAGGAAGCACTAGCTAAAGTGTTGACAATAGAGTAAAAAGACGCCGCATACCATCGTTCAGTGGGTCACCGTGACGCGGGCGCTCCACGCCGGGCTGCCCCATCGGGGTGCCGACCAGCCGCCACCCCGGCAATGATGAACTCGCTTACTTGATGCCCTAAGAAGCATTAACTTCACCCGGCAGAAAACCGCCAACAACTCCGGCCTGACGGCTGCCCTAATCGTTGTGGCCTATGCAAATAAATTCAAAAAAGCCTTCAAATCAGGGTAGAACAGAAGGAAATTCAGTATTTTGCACGTAATGAAAAAAAATGTAGAAACAGGGCTTGATTTGTTTATTGATAAGCTGACTCGTTCCATTGAGAATGTAGTAACTGGGGACAGTTTTCCTACAGAAATCAGCATTATTCATACCCAAGACTTAAAAACTACAGCTAAGAAAAATGGCTGGCTATTCAACTGGAAAGCGGAATTTGCTAAGAAGGAAAGAGACATTTACAAACTGACTATTATCAACAATCCCTCTGTAATTCAAGGATTGATAAGCCTGGAAGTCAAGGAGGATCATGTGTATATGCATCTGGTAGAAAACGCACCATTCAACCGAGGTGAAAACAAAGTATATTCGGGGGTAGCTGGAAATCTTGCGGCATTTGCCTGCAAACTTTCTTTTCAGAGAGGACATGAAGGAAACATAGCATTTATATCAAAAACCCAATTGATTGAGCATTACGTAAAAACACTAGGGGCTGTTCACTTTGGAGGCCGGTTGATGATCATAGAGACAAAAGCAGCCGTGAAACTTATAAACAGATACTTTCACAATGAATAAGAAAAAACACAAAAACGAATTAGACGTGGACTTTATTGGAGGTGAGGAACTTACTGAAAAAGAGGAAGCCTTATTGAAAGATTATTTTGCCAAGAAGAAAAAACAAAGACGAAAAGCTTCACCTAATAGAAAAAACAAAGAAAGGGAAAAGGTAAAATAAGCCCAGGCTGCAACATTGTATATGAAGCCATAGCCCCGCAAGCGCACTACCCAAGCAAGCTACGGCTCATATACTCATCGTTGGCGAGCATTGAAGTAGTAATACACAACCGGCAAAATCAAGATGAGAAAGTATTTAACGATTGGCTGTATGCTCATCGTCTCATGCGCTGAGCCTCAGAAAGAACCCTATATGCTACCAGATCATGCTGAGAGCCTGATCGCTGGCGATTCAGCCAAGACTTGGAAATTAGCCCGACGTTTTAACAACAAGACCAGAATGAACATGGGGGATTGCTTCTTGTTGTATAGACAAACCTATCAATCCGACATGACCATGCATGATAACAATGGTGAGCATAGCGACTGTGGACCAACGCTTAACGCAACCTGGAAATTTGCCAAAGATGAAAGAGGTAATTATTATGTAAAGTGGAATAGCAAAGAGTTACCGGAAGTCATGCATATTGAGCAAGACTACAAATTTTTCAAGATACTTCGTTTGTCAGAAGAGCAGATGACCTTACAGTTCAGTCACAAACAGTTCTCCAATAAAACAACCATCATCACTGATATTTATGTGCCTGAATATGTATCTGTGGAGGATAGAGAATTTCATTGGTAAAATGGTCAGACCAAAATTAGAGAAAATCTAACTTCCGCACAGCCGTAGCAGGGTCTCCTGCAAGGGACCCTGCGTGAATATACTCCACATTTCACGCAGGGTCCTCTTCGAGAGACCCGGTATGGAGTACCCTGCTACGGCTGTGATGCCCCCAATCTGTTACACACTCTATTCAAAGGGTCTTTCCACCCTGAAGCCTTTATCTTTTAACATCTCCTCGATGATCCAGGTGTGGGCAGCACCTACCACCACGACGGCTTTGGTGGCGTTGGTGCGGTTGAGTTGCTGTTGTACGTTGTCTGCCATCTTTTCGTTGCGGAGCGTCCAGTATTTGAGGTAGTTGCGGCTGTTTTCCGAAGGGGTGAGCATCAGGCGTTGCAGGAACTCCTGCTTGCGGTACTTCTCATAAGCGTCGCTGTTGAAGTAGGTAAGCAACTGGCTGCTGTCTTCCGCTTTTCTGCCTACCACGCCCAGCAAGGTATCCAGTTTGTTTTTAATCGTTTTCTCTTCCGAAAGATTGTATTTTCTGACTACGTAGTCTCTGAGTTCTTTGTCGTTGCTCCGCCAGGCACGGTCGTAGGCGTATTCATTGTCGCGGTTGTCGAAGCCGTAGACCTGCGTAGCGCCCAGGGCTTTGGCTACCGGAAAAACAACCTGGGAAAACTCGTCTTTTTCCTTTCCCGTCACGATCAGCCGGTACTGGTCCAGGGTATCGATGGAAAACAACTGCTCGTCGAGCGCAGCCAGCGTAGAGTCGGGCAGCGCTTCTCCGCCAAACAGTAAATAAGATTGATACAGGGCATTGCCTACGTCAAATTTGAGCAGGTAGGCGTGCAACAGATGTCCTGCGTACAAGGCATTGCCAGGCTCCTGGGCAAGACGCTGCCGGTAGTCCAGGATCACAGAATCTGCCAGGCGGATATGTATGTTCTTTTTGTCTAACAGGTGGTGAAAAAGGGCGAAGTTCTGGCTGTATTTAAAGATAAGCTCGTTGGCGTAGTGGTCGTCGGCAGGAGGTATTTCCACAAAGAACATCTCCGGTTTGAAAGTAAGCATCTCCTCTTTGATCTGCTCGACCGCTTGCTGGGAAGTTTCTGCCAGGTTATGCGAAATGCCGATGAGCAACACGGTAGGCTGTGTTTTTTTTTCGGGTGTCTGGATAAGCCTTTGGGTAGCACGGCAGGCAAAAAGAAAAGACAAAGAAATGATCAGTAACAGGATACGATTCATGCTGATAACAGTGAGTCTTGCCTGGTGTGCAAAGGTGAAAAATCCTATCAAAGCAGACAATAGTTGATCAAGGTAGTTCTACAAACTAACTAAACAACAATTGTCTGCTACAGGTTTAAAACCAAAGTTGATCTGTCTGTTAGAAGCTGTAAAGACCGCTGCCGGATATCGGAATTCTTCATCAAACATCCAGCATAAACATTCCGCCTGGCGTTTAACGAGATATAAACCCATTGGGAGCAATGCCTACAGGAAAATCATTAATGAGCGTACCATTGGTACGATAGCGCAACACCGTCCCTGCCGTCTCGTAAGAAGGAACGACGCCTACATAAAGAATATTAGTATTTGGGTCGATGCCGATGCCATAAAAGTTGTTGCCATTGATCAGAGCACTTGGCGGAGCAGTAGTAGCCGTCATGCTCATGGCGTAAATAGCAGTGCCTGTAGCAGGGTAGGGCTCATCGCTCATAAAAAACAAGGAGTCCCGGCTACTGTTGAAGGTAAAATTGCCGGTAGCGCGCGTATCTTCTATAGAAATGGAAGCTTCTATCTCAAGGGTGGTAGGATCAATCCGGTAGAAATGTGGGACGTCGTTGGTAAAGCCGCCGGTGCTTACCCAAAGGTCTTCGTTACGGTCGAGAGCCAGCCTTACCGGGCCGGTACTGCCCAGGGTGATGGTAGATTCTATTTGTGCAGTCTGGGTATTGATTACGCTCACCGTGTTGCTATAGCTGTTGGCTACAAACACTTTATTGCCGTAAGCCAGTATGCCTTCTGGACCATCTTCAGCATTTAGGGTCGTGATGGTATAATCCGTTAGGTCTATGATAGCGATCTTGGAATCGTAAGGGCGATAGTTTTCATCATAAGGACCCCAGACAGAGACATACGCCTTGTTGTCTGCCACTGTCATATATCGGGGCGTAATGATTACGGTGTCTTCTATGGGCGGAGCTACTCTTTGCAGGGTTGAGGCATCCACTATTTCTATTTTATCGGCTACATTGCACAAAATAAACGCCTGATCCTGGTGAAGGGCGACTGATTGTATATTAGCGCTTAACTTACTGCTATTGGCGTTTTCGAAAACATTGTTTTCTACGCGCTGGCTATCCACGTTGTAGATACTAAGAGAACCGTCTGCACCCCCGAACTTGCCTTCGTTAATCACGACTATATCGCCTAAACCGGTTTCAGAAGTGGAAACAGGCTCATCTTCCTGGCAGGCTGTTGAAAGCGTAATGACTATTAGAAAAAGAAAGAATACGTGCTTGTACATGGTTAAGGTTGGTTTTTATGGTTGATGAGAAAAATGAATTTGAAGACTGATCTGGTAGTTTCTGCCCGGCATAGCGCGGTTGCTTACATTCTGGTAGCGGGTATTCAATAGGTTGTTAGCCTGGAAAGTCAGATTGCTCCGGAGTTTTCCCAGAGGCAGTGTCTTTCCTGCGTAAAGGTTTACCAGGGTGTAGCCTTGCAGAAAACTTTCGTTGGTAGTAGTGAGAAAACGTTTGCTCGTCAGGCTGGTATTGCCCCGCACAAACCATTGCCGCCATTGGTAATGCACGTTCATGGCAGCCCGGTGCAAAGGCGTATAGGGCAACTGCTTGCCCGCCGAGCGATCATAAGCCGACAGCGCCTTTCTGTTCTCCGATTGGGTAAAAGCATAGTGGACAGCTACGCTGAACTGCTGCCGCTTTCCTTTCCAATCCAGACGGTTGCTTAACTCTATGCCTTGCGCTTCTACTTCTCTCATATTCTGCGGCGACCAGTAGCTGCCCGCATCGGTCCATAGTATCCAGTCGTCTACCCACAGGCGGTAGTAAGTAGCTTCTGCTGTCCAGGATAAGCGGCTTTGGCTTTGGCTGTATTGCAAGCCGCCTTCGGTACTCCATCCGTTTTCCGGTCTGAGGTCAGAGTTGCCGCCCGGCTCCCAGTACAGATCGTTGAACGTGGGCACGCGGTAGCTGCGCGCCACTTGGTTTTTGAGCAGCAGCTTACGGTTCTTTTGCTGATAAATAGTCCATGCGCTGCCCAGCGAGGGTGCTAAAGGCGCCCGGAAGCCGGTGACAAACGCCTGCCGGGCATTCAGGCTAAGTTGCCAGCGCGTATAAGGCAGGTAACGTAACGAGGCAAACAGATCGTACCGTCTTTGCGTAATGCCAGGTTCATAGTATGCCACCTCGGGTACGATATACTGGAAAGAACCGCCTGCCTTCAGCGTAAGCTTCCGCGACATAGACTGCTCATGCGTGGCTTGTGCCATAAGGCGTGAGGTAGCAATAGGCGCTTGCCGGTTGTACAGCTGCTGGTCGTTGACAAAGCCTGCCATCAGGCTCAGATGCCCCTGCGCGGTAAGCTGATGGTATTCTATGACCGAACGGAGGTGGCGGTCGCGGATATGCTCGTAGGTTTCCGGCTTTAGGTTGTTGCCCATCACCGGCTGAATATCGTTACGGCTTTGCTCGTACCAGGTATGCAGATACACATACCGGCGGCTGCTAAAGCGGTAGCCTGCTTCCTGCAGGATGCCGTAGTTTTGCACGCCTGCGTTTTGCTGTCTTTCGCGGGGTTGGCCGTAGCGGGCGGTGTTTTTAAAGGCAAAGTTATTGTCGGTCTGCAAATAATAAGTGGTGGTTTTGCCTTCCCATTTTCCGTTGCCGTAGGTGCTTTTCAGGCCTGAAAAGTTTTGTCCGAAGCTTCCTAAGGTCTGCACGAATTGCAGGCTGTATCCGGGCGTCCACAAGGGTGGCGCATGAAGTACGATACTGCCGCCGATGGCATCGCTGCCGTACCAGGCGCTGCCGCTGCCGTAATGCACGGCTACTGCCTCGAACATAAAGACTGGTAGATTAGAAAAGTCGGTGCTGCCCAGCGTCAGCGAATTGATGTTCAGTCCATGCCACAACACGGCGGTGTGGCTGGCACTGGTGCCGCGGAAAGATACCGTAGAGAGCATTCCATGCCCGTATTCTTTAAAATAAAGCGAAGAATTTTGTGCTAACAGGTCGCTCAGACTGCCGGACAACTGGACAGCCTGCGCGGTAGAATCTATGGTTTCTATCTTGCTGCCTGCGGCATACTTTTCCGGGGGAATGCCTACGATCTCTACTTCCTCCAGCCATTGTTCCCGGTCAAATTCCTGTGCCGCTGCCGGTAGCATACTTAGGCCGCTGATGATAAACAGTAATATCTTTTTCATAAGCTTTTCACAGGTTGTACAGGCAATGGAATGGTATTCACATAGGTTAGCAGTTCCGCTACTGACGTGCAATGTTTTGTGCTACTGCCTGTTTTCAACAACCAGCAGGTTGTTCCTTCGGTATCTTGTATTTCTACGGTTGCCAGCGGAGGCTTTTTGCTATTTATGGCAAAGCCTTCCCTTTCTAAAGCACGTTGCGTCCAGACGAAAGCTGGCCCCAGCCCGTAGAGGGCGATAGATTTATCCCCAAACGCTTGCAGGCGAAAAGCCCCTGTTGAAAGGTCAAACTGTAGCCCTTCTTTTTGAAATACCTGCTCGATGGTACCGCTAAGTACCAAATCTTCGGGCACGCCTGCCTGCAAACCACGGTGGTGCATGAGCCAGAGCTGATCGGCAATTTGCAATGCCAGGTCCAGCGCATGGGTAGACATCAAAACCGTCTTGCCCGTTTCTTTGACCAGCCTGCGCAGCAGCCGGACAATGCCCATACGGTTGGGCAGGTCTAAATGCACCGTAGGCTCATCCAACAGGATCAACGGTGTATCCTGCGCCAGGGCGCGGGCGATCATTACTTTCTGCCGTTCGCCATCGCTCAGGTGGTGCAGATGCCGGTCAGCCAAAGGAACGACGCCGGTTATATCAATGGCCCACTCGACTACTTTCTGATCCTGCACACTTAGCTTTCCCATCCAGCCGGTATAAGGATAGCGGCCCATAGCTACCACCTGCCAGGCAGACAGGTTGCCGGTAGCTACACGATCGGTCAGCACCACGCTGATCTTTTGCGCCAGCGTCCGGGCTTTTAGCTGATGCAGCGGCGTACCTTCTATGCGCACTTCTCCTGCCAGCGGCGGGTGCATACCTGCCAGGGTGCGCATCAGGGTAGACTTGCCTACACCGTTGGCACCCAGCAGGCAAACCAGTTCTCCCCCTTGCAGGCGTAGGTTTATGTCCTGTGCCAATCTACGGTGGTGGTATCCAATCGCAAGCTTGTGTGTAGTCAATATGGTCGTCTGTTTATCCAAAGCTTGCGCGTAGATTGTTCCTGCTAATAATAATCCAGATAACGACCGGCGAGCCGATCAGTGCCGTAATAGCATTGATGGGTAAGGTCAGTGAACTGCCCGGCCACTGCGCGACCAAATCGCAAACCAGCATCGTCAGCGCCCCGACCAGGCAGGTGCAGGGAATGAGTATCCGGTGGTCTGCGGTGTTGAGCAGCGCACGGGTGAGGTGCGGTACGGCAATGCCAATAAAACCAATAGGCCCGCAAAACCCCGTCACGCTGCCTGCCAGCAAACTGGTGGTAAGGATCACCAGCGTCCGGGCACGGTTGATGGGCAGGCCCATGCTGCGGGCGTAGTTTTCGCCCAACAACAGTCCGTTCAGCCATTTGGAAGAAAAAAAGGCAAGGACCAAACCTGTTCCTACTACAGGCAGCAGCACCTTCAGGTGGGTCAGTGTGACGCCGCCCAGGCTGCCAAATGTCCACAGCAGGTAATCTTTGAGTTGCTCTGGCTGGCTGAAATACTGCCAGATGCTGACCAGCGAGAGGGTCACATTGCCCAGCATAATGCCTACGATCAGCAGCACTACGTTATCGCTGACTTTAAAAGAAATTGCCAGGATCAGCAGCAGTACGGTTGCCGCCCCCAGGCTGCCCGCCAAAATCACTACCCAACCGCCTGCCAGCCCTAATTGCCTGACAGCATATAAGGTGGTCATGCCGCCGGTGGTTAGCATCACCGCCGCCACGCCCAGGCTGGCACCTGCCGTGACGCCCAGTACCGACGGGCCTGCCAGCGGATTGCGAAACAGGGTCTGCATCTGCAAGCCGCCTACCGAAAGTGCCGCCCCCGCCAGCACCGCCGTGATGGCTTTGGGAAGGCGCAATTTGAGGATAATGGGCTGCCAGGCAGGCTCCCCGGCCGTTTTGCCAGACAGAATTTGCACCACTTCCATCCAGGGAATGCGCACCGAACCCATCGCTAGGTCCAATACAAAAAAAGCCAGTACAGCCAGACACAAACCGCTGACAATGAGCGTGTAACTGCGAGTTCTTGTTTTTACCGGCTTCGTTTGCGTAATCATTTTTGAAACCATTATTCTATCTTCTGATAATAGTATAGCGTATCATTGGGCAGCAAAGCCGGATGGAGGATTTTTACCACATCGGCCAGCACCCGGTGCGGCTGAACGACACCGCTTTCGTAATAGTCGTTGCCTGTACCTTGTG
>JBBSNI010000188.1:0-10256 GCA_038232695.1 Cytophagales bacterium | reverse complement strand
TTCCTCACCGGCGGCAGCTATGCCGGGTATCTGACGGCCTGGATCATCTCGCAGGACAAGCGTTTTGAGGCAGCCGTTGCCCAGCGCGGTGTATACGACCTGGCCTTTTTCTTCGGTGAAGGCAACGCCTGGCGGCTGGCACCCGACCACTTCGGCGGCTACCCCTGGGAAGAGGAAGCCCGCGCCTCGATGGCTGCTAACTCACCGCAGACTTTCGTGGCAAACATAGAAACGCCCTTGCTCATCATCCATTCGGATAATGATTTGAGAACCGGCGTACGGCAATCTGAACTGCTGTACAAAAGCCTGAAAGTGCTGGAAAAACCTGTAGAATATGTGCGCTACCCGGGCGAAGGGCACGAACTATCTCGCTCCGGTAATCCCTTGCGTAGGATGGACCGCCTGAACCGTATCGTAGAATTCTTCGAACGGTATGCTAAGCACCCCGAACCGCCGCCCGCTACGCAGAAGGTGACGAAGACAGAGGAGAAAGCGGGGGAATGAGGGGGTGTTTGAGTGCAAGCGTGTTGTGTTTTGTTAGATTGGACTGTATTAATGAAAATATAAGGAATGTATACGCCATATGGCGGATATATAAATTTTATATGCCACCTGAAATAAAAAGAAATATTTAACTTTAGGATATGATATCCTCAAAACAAAAAAACCAGATCATTGACATTACCTCAAGGTTTAATCCTAGAACAATTGGAATATTTGGTTCTTATGCACGTGGAGACAACGATCAAGATAGTGATTTAGATATTCTTATTGATTTCGAGCGACAAATAGATCTTTTAGAAATTATCGGATTGGAACAAGAGTTAACCGAGAAGCTTGGAGTCAAGGTAGACTTGATTACGCTTCGCTCGTTAAATCCACAGATCAGGGAATATGTGGAAAAGGATTTAATCCCATTAGTACAGTGAAAAAAAACCCAATCATTTACCTTAACCACATGCTGGATTGCATCCAAAAGATTCAAGGTTATACCACGGGTATAGATCAGGATAAATTTCTGAACAATTCGCTCATACAGGATGCTGTGATACGAAACCTGGAAATAATAGGAGAAGCGACCAAGCAACTTAACCAAGATTTCAGATTAAAATATCCACAGATTGAATGGAAGAAGATAGCGGGTATGAGAGATAAATTGATTCATGATTACATCGGGGTTGACCTTTGGGCTATTTGGGGTGTCGTTGAGAAAATCATTCCAACGTTTGATCAGCAAATTCAA
Organism: Cytophagales bacterium; assembly: GCA_038232695.1. Lineage (GTDB taxonomy): Bacteria > Bacteroidota > Bacteroidia > Cytophagales > Cyclobacteriaceae > JAJNNC01. Next base: position 9,013 of record JBBSNI010000188.1, on the reverse strand, counting down.
GACATCATAAAAAAAGAAAAAGGCGGCATATAATACCATGCAGCGGGTCACCGTGACGCGGGCTGCCCCAGCCGCCAGCCTAGTAAACACGAGCCAGGACATTAATTGCTCCAAGCACGGAAATTGACGCTCGGAAAGCAAAACCTCAACAAGTCGGACTGAGGGCTACATATAACGTTATGGACAACTTTGAACAAAAAAGAGCAAGCCTAAAATATTGTTTGGATGATAGAGATGATCGACCTTTTGCACTTCAACACTCAAACACCTCTACACTTAAACATAACCTGCTATGAAAACAACCTTCCTATCAATCAACCTTGCCAGCATCATTGCCTGTAGCCTGCTGGCAGCCTGTGATTTGCGCCAACGCTCCGACGAAAAAGAAAGCAGCCAAAGGGTTTGGAACAAAACTGTTCGCATGGACAACGTAGAATCTGTCAACACGGACATTGCCATGAAAGCGGGCAAGCTTACGGTCACGGGCGGCGCCCAGAACCTGATGGAAGCCGACATCCAATACAGCCGCGAGCAGTGGAAGCCCGACATCCGCTTTAGCGACAATGGCAAGACCGGCCGGCTCAGCATAGAGCAGACCAGCATGAAAGCAGACTTTAACTTAAACATCGATGACGAGGTCAATGTATGGACGATCCGCCTGAACGATCGTGTGCAGCAAGACCTGCACTGCGAGATCGGTGCGGGACAGACCGAACTGAACCTGCAGGGATTTAACCTGAGCCGCATCCGCATCGATGCGGGCGTCGGCGAGCATGCCATCAATCTGCGCGACAGTTCCGTACCGGAGATGGAGGTCAACGCCGGTGTAGGCGAAGTATCCATCGACCTGACCGGGGCGTGGCGCAACGACCTGGATGCGGAGATCAGCGGTGGCATTGGTCAGTTGAACCTCAAGTTGCCCCGCGACGTAGGCATCCGCCTGGAGGTCAGTGGCGGCCTGGGAAGTGTGGAGGCGCCAGGTCTGCAACGCCAGGACCGGGTCTATACCAATGAGTTGTACGGCAACGCTAAGCAGAACCTGGTCTTTGATGTGAAAGCAGGCATGGGGTCTATTAAAGTAGAAATAGAGTAACCATGAAAAACAACTGTTTTCATTTATGTAATATTTCCTATCGTTAAGACTGTTTTGCCGCCGAACGCCGTACATTGTCGCAGATGATGGCGGCAGCCACCGCTACATTTAAGGACTCTGCTTCGCCATATTTTGGAATCCACAGGTGGCGGCTCACGTATGCCTCCAGCGATAGGCTGATGCCTTCGGCTTCGTTGCCCAGCACCAGCAGCCCGCCGCGTCCGAACGCAGCCGTGTGTACGCTTTCCCCGCGCCCCGGAAAAGTGCCGTATACGGTAAGCCCGGCACCCGAGACAAAGGCGGGAAGGTCTATGTAATAAACCTGCACCCTGAGAAACGAACCCATGCTGGCATGAATGACCTTAGGGCTGTAGACGTCCGTTGTTTCCGGCGAACATACGATCTTGCGGATGCCATACCAGTCGGCGATACGGACGAGGGTTCCCAGGTTGCCAGGGTCGCTGATATGATCCAGTACCAGCATGTATTCATCGGGCGCTGCTGTCAGGGGCGGAAGAACCGGCATCTCAACGGCTGCTATTGCCGCATTGTTGTTTTTGAAGGAGCTTAGAGAAGAAAGTGTAGCCTCTTCGGCTGCCAGCACTTCTGTTTTTCCTTTCAAAAAACTGATAGCCTGGTTATGGTCTTTCAAAAACACTTCCGTAGCGATCAGCGTTTTGATGTCGAACGGCGAGGAAAGCAACTCTACGACACTCTTAGCACCTTCTACGAGAAACAAACCGGTTTTCTTCCTGTATTTTTTAAGGTGTAATGATTTGATTAACTTTGCCGTTCTATTAGAAACCATTTGTTCAATATCAGTAAAATGCCTTTTCATATTCGCGCCATTCCCAGGCCTGCCCGTCTTATTGTATGGATTTTTTTGTTGCCGGTATTCTTTTCCGGCTGTGTAGGAACCCGTTATCTGAAGGAAGGAGAGTACTTGCTCTACAACCAGGAGATCAAAGACGCCAACAAGGTAAGCGAAGAGGCACTCAGCGAGTATTACCGGCAGGAGCCTAACCGCCGTTTCCCGATCATCCCTTTTGCCCCGTACGTCTGGCTGTACCAGATCGGGCAAAAAAGATATGACAAAGATGAGCTTCGCCAGGAAAAAGAAGCTTTGGCGGAAAAATACGATAGAAAGATTGAAGAAAGCCAGGGAAAAAGGAAAAAAGTAAAAAGGCTGAAAGAAAAAAAGGATACCAAAATTTCTAAGATTGAAAGAAGTATAGAAGAAGGCAACCTGCTGATGCGCTGGGGAGAGCCGCTGGCCATCTATGACAGTTCGCTGGCGCAGACTACCCGCGCCCAGATGGAAAGCTACCTGCATACCAAAGGGTTTTTTAACGGCGAGGTGAGTCATGCCACCAAAATTAAAGGCAAAAAAGTAACTTCTATCTATAAGGTGATAGAAAACAAACCTTATATTATTGATACCATCACCTATACCACCAACAATGCTACCCTGACACAACTGATTGAAAAATACCACAATAAGCCGCTCATCAAGCAGGGCGAGGTGTACGATCAGGATAAATTTGGCGCCGAACGGGATCGCTTAGACGATATTTTTAAGAACAACGGCTTCTTTGATTTCAGCCGCCAATATATTGAGTTTAAAGTGGACTCTACCGTGGGCGACTACCGGGTATCGGTGAATACGATCATCAACGAGCCTGCCAACCGCGCGAAGCACAAGCAGTTTGGCCTGGACTCGGTGAATTTCACCACCGATGCCGACGTGCGCGGCATGACGGGCGAGCGGACAACCAGCACTTATAATGATATTACCTACCGTTACTACGAATACCGGTACTATAAAAAAATCCTGGGGCGCAGAGTATTTATACACCCCGACAGTTTGTACAGCCGGGAAGAAACCCTGCAAACCCAGCGGCAACTCTCCAACCTTGATATTTTTAAATTTATCAACATCAATTATGATACGACCGGCGGTAAGTTCGTTGCCAATATCTACGCCAGTCCGCTCAAAAAATACCAGACGGCCAACGAGGTAGGACTGAATGTAAGTCAGGGCTTTCCCGGTCCTTTTGTCAATTCTTCGCTCAAAATAAGAAATGTTTTTGGCGGTATGGAAATCCTGGAGATCAGCGGACGGGCCGGTATAGAAGGCGTCCCGCCAGCTACCCAGATACAAACCAAAGCCCTGAAAAGCACCGACATTGGCGGCAACGTGGGGCTTACCTTTCCGCAGTTCGTATTTCCTCTGCCAAACCGGCTGAAGTCCCGTTTGGGAAATCTGAATCCAAAAACTACTATTCAGACAGGGTACAACTACGTCAGCCGGCCTGAGTACACCAGGAGTAATTTCAAAAACACTTTCTCCTATAGCTGGCAAAAAGGGCAAACCAACGTATACAATTTTACGCCCATAGATGTTAACTTTATACGCTCAAGGAATATATCCCAAGCCTTTCTCGATGTATTGGCCAAACAGGATTCTGCCGGCATTCCGCTGAGCCGGTCTTTTAAGCCGTCTTTTGTAAGCAGTATGAGCTTTAGTGCGATCTTTAGCTCGAGCAACTACGGCGCTACTGCCGAAACCACCCGACCCGCTTCTTATTTTAAGATTTATACGGAAAGCGGGGGTACGCTACTCAACTTCTTTGGTACTGAACTTCTTACCAGAAAAAATCTGGAGTATTTTAAATTTGTTAAGATAAACCCGGATTTCAGGCAGTATGTGCCTTTGTCAAAGATCAGCACATTTGCGTATCGCCTCAACATTGGGGTAGCTGTGCCTTACGGACAAAGGATAGATGGCAATGTATTGCCTTATGAAAAATATTTCTTTGCGGGCGGTAGCAACAGCATCCGCGCCTGGCGTCCGCGGCGCCTTGGGCCAGGTGCAGCCAAACCGGATAGCGTAAGTTCCGAGAACGGTTACTTTGTATACAGCCTGGAGCAACCCGGTGAAATCCTGATGGAAGCCAGCGTAGAGCTCAGGCGTAAATTATTTGGATTTGTCAATGGCGCCTTCTTTATCGATGCCGGTAATGTCTGGCGTATCTTAGAGGTAGAAGGCGAGCCGGACGCTACCTTTCGCTTTGATGATTTTTATAAGCAAATCGCTGTAGGCTCCGGTATAGGTTTACGCTTCGATTTTACCTTTTTGATTCTCCGTTTCGACTATGGTGTCAAAATGTATGATCCTGCCAGAGATGCCGGACAGCGCTGGATCGGACAAAAGTTTACTGTCGGTCAGGAGATAAGCCAGGGTGTATTTAATATTGGTATCGGCTATCCTTTTTGATGAATATGGAAGTATAACTTTTTATGCTGACGAAAGAAGAAATTACTGATTGGTTCAGACATTTGCAGGACAACATCTGTCTGGCGTTGGAAGAAGCCGATCAGCAAGGTAAATTTCAGGAAGACAGATGGCAACGCGAAGGCGGGGGCGGCGGCAGAAGCCGTGTCATGACCGGGGGACAGATCATAGAGAAAGGTGGTGTGGGTTTTTCGGCCGTCTACGGAGAAACACCCGATCGGATCATAAAAGCACTTGGGTTAGAAAAAGCTGATTTTTACGCCACGGGCGTTTCTATCGTCATCCATCCCCACAGTCCGATGGTGCCTATCATCCACATGAACGTCCGCTATTTTGAGATGAGTTCCGGCACCTGCTGGTTTGGCGGCGGCATCGACCTGACGCCTCATTATGTGGACCCAAAGGATGCCCGCTACTTTCACCAACAGCTTAAAAGCGTATGCGACAAGCATGATGCTGCGTATTATCCCCGTTTCAAAGCCTGGGCAGACGACTACTTTTATATCAAACATAGAAAAGAAACCCGGGGCATTGGCGGCATCTTCTTTGACCGCCTGGCGCCTGCCGATGGGAAAAGTCTGACTGACCTTTTTGCGTTTGTGCAGCAGGTGGGCAATGCCTTTGCGCCTGTCTATACGCATCTGATGCAGAAAAACGCAAAACTTCCCTATGGTACGGAAGAAAAAACATGGCAGTTGCTTCGCCGGGGGCGCTATGCCGAGTTCAACCTGGTGTTAGACAAAGGCACCAAGTTCGGACTGGAAACCGAAGGGCGGATAGAATCTATTCTGATGAGTTTGCCGCCCCAGGCCAACTGGTACTACAATCATCAGCCACCGCCAGGCAGCCGGGAAGCCGCTACCCTCTCTTACCTGCGCAAAGGCATCGACTGGCTGTCAGAAAGGTCTGTGTAAAAGCATGTACTATTCTTGACGAAGCTGCCTTATATCTTACTGCCAAACTTCTTCTCTGTCCCTGATATTACCTTTGCGCCTAAGCAGGTTTTTGCTAAACACCCTATGGATTGCACATATTGCATCTCAATTTATAAAACCCAACGACGATGCAGGTGTCTATTATAAAATACATGCTCTGGATGATGTGGCTGTGCCCGATGATCATTCATACCGCTACAGCACAAAACAACGCCCAGTTTTATACAGAGAAGGGCAAGAAGCTATTTGGAGAAGGCTCCTACAAAGAAGCTTTGATGCTGTTTAACCAGGCCGTAGAACAGGATTCTCTGTTTTACCAGGCTTATTATTTTCGTGGCAAGACCAAAATGATCTTTGAGGATATGCATGGCGCTATGAAGGACTACAACAAAGTGCTGGATATTAATCCATCTTTTGCAGAATCTTACTTTGAGCGGGGCAATGTTAAGTTTCATCTTCAGGATTACTATGGCGCGATTGAGGATTACGGGCAGACCATCAAACTCAACGAGAACCATGTACAGGCCTATTACCAGCGCGGTCAGGCGCGTAAGGAGTTGGATGCTTATCAGGATGCCATCAACGATTGTTCAAAAATCCTGGAAATTTATCCTAAAAGCATAGACGCTTTTTACCTGAGAGGAATTTTAAGAATTGAGTATGGTCTGCTGCAGGAAGGCTGCCTGGATCTGAGCAAAGCCGGAGAACTTGGCGATCTGAAAGCCTACGAAGTTATCCGGGATGTGTGCAATCAAAAAACCTTGAAATAAACTTACTCGCAGTAGGTAGCACTGAATTTTTCGGCTTCTCTGGTGTGCAGCAGAGAAGCTTTTTCGAAGCATACGCAAGCTTTTTTGGTATTCCCTGCCCTTAGCTCCAGTTCCCCTTTCAGAAGGTAGGCTTTGCCACTCATCCCGTTGAGCGAAAGGTATTGCTCTATGTCTGCCATCGCCTCTTCGTTTTTTTGCAGCTTGAAGTGGCTGTAAGCTCTGCCATAGTATCCTTCCGGAAAGTCCCGGTTCAGGGTAATGAGTTTGTCGTAATTTTCCAGCGCCAGCGGATAGTTGTCCAGATGGAAGGCGTATATTTCGCCCGCTGCATAGTACAGGCTGTCGTATTCGGGCCAGAGACGCTTGGCTTCTTTAAACTGCTTCAGGGCTGCATAGTAATCGGCGCCGGCTTTCTGACACTGTCCTTTCATATACAGCAGTTGTACCCGCTCCCGGTCCGATTTTGCCATCCGCAGCCCTTTGTCGGCATACTCGATGGCATAGGTATATTGCCCGAACTGTTGCATTAAAATGGTACTTGCCAGCAGACACGACTCTATGTTTTTGTTACCAAAATCAACGATAGCCCGGTCCAGGCTGTGGAGCGATGCATAGTACTGCCCGTTTTTATAATATTCCAGTCCTTTGTCGTAATTATAAGCTGACGAATATCTCGACAGTGAAAGAGGCACCAGAAAGATCGCAGAAACCACACATACCAGGAAAGCAGTCGCTGCAAAATATGTTTTCCTGGAATACTGCACAGGCTCGCGCCGGTAGTAGGTACGAAAGCGGGGGCGAAAAGTACGGCTGCGGGTATCGTAGGTGTAAGCGTTAGCAGCCGTGATGTCTTCGTGGATACCGAGCAGCAGCCGCAAGTCGTAGGCTGCTTTTCTGTCTAAATCAGACAGCACCTTGTAGGCTTCGCTGACCTGCTTAAACATTTCGGCTTTGTCTGCATTGCCTGCGTTCACATCCGGATGGTACTGCTTGGCCAGTTTGCGGTAGGCAAGCTTTACGTCCTCCTGAGTGGCGTTATAGTCAATCTCCAGAATGTGATAATAGTTTAGCGACATCACTGTGACCGGTTACATGAGCTTACAAAACAGCCAACTGCTCTGACATGATCTTAAATTTCCTGCCGGGATATGCCTTGACCAGTCCCTTGAACTCCATCTGTAATAAAACGGAAGCCAACTGGTATACGGGAATATGTGTTTGCCAACTGATCTCGTCCATCATCAGGCCTTCTCCACTTTCTATCAGCAGTTCGGCGACAGACCGCTCCTGCCTGTCTAAAGATAAAGATTCTATGCGTTGTTTATTGTGCTGTACCACCTGAGAGGCAGACTTTGGCTGATCCATATCCCAGTTCATCATCTTGATGAGATCATCCGCTTTGGTCAGGATGTGTGCTTTATGGTCTCGTATGAGTTGGTTGCATCCCCGCGAGTACGGCTGGTGCAGGCTGCCAGGGACGGCAAACACTTCCCGGTCGTACTCATTGGCAAAAGAGGCGGTGATCAGGGCGCCCCCGCTTTCGGCAGCTTCAATGACGAGGGTAGCATCCGAAAGTCCTGCGATGAGCCTGTTGCGGGCAGGAAATTTACGCGCGTCGGGCTTACAACCCAATGGCTGCTCTGTGAGCAATCCACCGTGTTGGAGCATGTCTACCGCTTCTTTGCGGTGTACCGCCGGATAGATAATGTCCATCCCGCTGGCCATTACCCCAATAGTTGGCAGTCCATGCGCCAGCGCCATACGGTGCGTAATAATGTCTATTCCATAGGCCAACCCACTGACCACCACCACCTGGTAAGGCGCCAGCGCTGCCAGCAGTTCTTCTAAGACTTTCTTTCCATAAGCGGTAGCCCGGCGGGTTCCTACGATGCTGATCATGCGGGGGTGCTCCAGGGAAGCGGTTCCTTTATAATAGAAGACTACGGGGGCGTCGTAAATCTGCTGGAGGCGCAGCGGAAAACCAGGATCGGTATAAGCGATAATGTCTATTCCTTTTTGCCTGCATTGTTCTACCTCCTGTTGTGCTCTTTCCAGCACCTGGCTATTCTTGATAGAATGTATGATCTTTTGTCCAATACCGGGAATCCGTTGCAGATGATGGGTTTTGGAAGAAAAAACGGCGGCAGCAGAGCCGCAGTGGCTGATCAGTTGCCGGGCAGTAGTTCCTCCTACCAGCGGCACCATACTTAGGGCTACCTGGTATACTTTTTCCTCGCTTACAGCGTCGGTAATCGTGCGGACTGCTTTCATATCTCAATCAGTATCAAGTTGCTGTTTAAGCCCTAAGAGAAATGATTTCACTTCCTGCAGGGCAGCTATCATCTCCATATTATCTTTTACGCTCCTGGCATTGTTTTTAAGCATCTGTTTAGCCCCTTGCAGGGTGTATCCCTGGGTTTTGACCAGGTGATGCACCATTTTGAGCTTTTCTATATCCTCCCGGGTAAATTGCCTTTTACCGTTCCTGTTTTTTTGCGGTTTGATGATGTCAAATTCACTTTCCCAGAAACGAATCTGAGAAGCTGCCATGTCAAGCTGGCTGGATACTTCCCCGATAGAGTAATATTTTTTTTCAATTTCCTTTTCTTTGTAAGTCATGGACGGTTAGTATTTGTGTAGGGTACAAAACATTTAGAGAAGTACTAAAGTAGTAATATTTTCTAAATAAACATATTTTTTTACAAATATTTATAGTTTTAATTATACAATAAAAATGTAAAGCGTTTAAATTCTTCACTCAACGCTGCATTTGACGGGCAATGGTCTCTATTCTTTCGTTGAGTTGCTGCAAAACAGCGTCAAACTCACTTTTATCAGACAGGGCTTCTTTTACACTAAAATAGAATTTTATCTTAGGTTCTGTACCCGACGGACGGGCAGAGATTTTACTGCCTTTTTC
>JBBSNI010000187.1:0-10312 GCA_038232695.1 Cytophagales bacterium | reverse complement strand
TTTTGTTCATACTTTTTAGCTCTTATTAAAACTCTTGACCACAGAGGAGAACATTACGAAACGATAAGATTAATAAGTTTAGAAGTTGTAACTGAATATGTAAAGCCGAAAAATAAAATTCAGGAATTTATTAAACGTATTCCGGTAAATCTTATCGGAACTTGGTTTGCCAGAATACTAATAAAGACATTGAACAAAAAAGTTAGAAAAAACGAGAACAAAGACGGCTTTATAGCAAACATTATAACAGACAAACAAGAAACTCTTGGACTTGGTTATGGCATTGACATCATCGAATGTGGAGTCTGCAAATTGTTTAGTAAACACAACTTTGACAAATATGCACCCATACTTTGTGAAGTGGACAAATTAACTTCTAACCTTGCAGGACTGACACTCATACGGACAGGAACAATTGCGAACGGAGCAAAGAAATGTGATTTTAGATTTCAAAAAACATAAAAAATAAAATGATAATTGACAACATAAAAAAGAACGAACCGCTAACAAGGGTTTGCCAAAATGGGGGCAGAAACGGTCGGCCGCTGCCGTACTGAATTGAGCATTTGTAATTCTATTGAACAGTAGTGCTAAGAATGCCCCGCCTTCGGCAATACCTGAACCGTTGCCTGCCACTTGAAGAAAGAAATCCGTATCATTGCATGAAGAACTCGAAGATATGGAAATAAACTTTGATACCAGAGGTAATCTAAAACCATATGAGAAGGTAGAAATTAGCCTGGATAGCTTCAAAAATTATTTTGTAGATAATTTTGCCAATGAAAATCAAAGGCGAATAGAAATCTTTGAGAACTACTTGCGTTTTATTCAAGCCTTCAAGCAGGAGATAACAGAAGACTTCATTCATCGGTTCGCCGATGCGATGGATTGATGGAAGTTTTGTAACCAGGAAGAACGCTCCCGGAGATATTGATTTTGTGACGCTGATAGATTATAGCATCTATGAAAAGTAAAAAAACGGTGCCCAGCAAGGTTCAGCCGGAATTCCCCAGACCCGAATCAGTGAAATTATCAAGAAATATGCATAAAACGCTACTCAGCTTCACGTTTACCTCTCTGATCATTTTCTCTGCCCTTGCCCAGGAACCCCTGTCTACCGACCGCCCGGGCGAGGGCACCGATGCGCCTACCCTGGTGCCGAAAGGGTCTGTTCAATTAGAGACCGGCTTTTTTCTTGAGCAAGACCAGCCGCAGAACGGAGCTGAAAATACGCTGATGAAGGTGCCTACTACCTTGCTTCGCCTTGGACTGCTAAACAATTTTGAACTTAGGATTTCGGAAGACCTGCTGCTGGAAGATGAGGTACGCGCCGGGGCGCTCAGCATAGGCGCTAAGATAGGCATTGCCCCGGAGGGGGAAGTGCTGCCTGCCCTGTCGCTGAGTGCGATGCTGACATTGCCCGCCACCGGAAGCGACCGGTACGCGTCGCAGTTTACGCAGCCTGCGCTGAAGCTGCTGATGAACAAATCGCTCAATGACTTTCTGGGGCTGACGGGCAACCTGGGCGTACAGTGGGAAAACGACCAGCCGCAGGCGGTGTATACCTATGCCTTGTCTTTTGACCTGTCGCTGGCAGACAAGGTAGGAGGCTTTGTAGAATTCTATGGCTCGCTGCCCGAAGCAGACGGCAATATCCACCAGATCAACTATGGGCTTACTTTTCTGCTGGCGCCTCTCTTCCAGATAGATGTGGCTTCCGGACTTGCCTTTACAGCCGAAGCTCCCGACTATTACATCGGGGGAGGTATCTCCTGGCGGCTGGATTTGTTTAATAAGCAGTAAGTAGCAATGGGTAATGTGGCAAAGCAGCCATTGAATTTGTACATAAATACGTTGGAACAGCACTGAACTAATTTGTAGGAATGGTTGTCATAAAGTAGTATCATCTTTGCCCTACTACTACTTTGTATTCATTTTTATTAAAGTATTACTTAATTCATCGCTATGTTCAGTAAACTTGCCGTGGCTGTGGCGTTTTCTCCCCGCTTCGAAGCCATGCTTCATGAGACGAAAAGATTTCAGGATTTATTCAACGCCCATTTGGTAGTGATCCATGTGGGTGAGAAAACACAAGATAAGGTTCAACTATTAGACCGTAAGCTCGACGCGTTGGGCTTCGACCGCCACAGGCTTACAACTGTCTGGCAGCAGGGAGACGCCGCCAAGGAGATTTTGAAAGCCTGTAAGAAAGAAAAAGTAGACCTTCTGATTGCGGGGGCTATGAAAAAAGAAAATATTTTTCAATATTATATCGGTTCGGTGGCCCGGAAGATCCTGCGCAAAGCAGAATGCTCGGTGCTGATGCTCATCCATCCGTCGCTCCAGCCTGAGCCATTCAAAAAGCTGGTGATCAACGGGGGCGAAAGCGAGCATCTGCTGGCTGCTATCTCCCAGGGCGTGCGGCTGGGCAACATAGAAAGGGCGGCGCAGGTACACATCCTGCGGGAGGTCAAGATGTTTGGCTTTGCCATGGCCGTAGCGGGTGAGGAAAGTACCGAAGAAGAATATATAGAAACCAAAAGGCGGATGGTAGAGGAAGAGATCGGAAAAGTAGATAACATTCTGAAAAAAATAGATACGCGCGACCTGAAGATCAACATCAAAGCGATAGCCGGCAAACCGGAATTTGAGGTGGCTAAGTTTTCCAGAAAGGTCAAAGCCGACCTGCTGATCCTGGGTGCCCCGGAGCATAAGCTGAGCCTGATAGACAGAATCTTTCCGCACGACATGGAGTATCTGCTGGCTGACTTACCCTGCAATCTCTTAGTGATCCATAGTAGTTAAATATCACCTAATCCCCGGCAATGGACAAACTCAGCCACAGTGAAGTCATCAGTTTGTTAATTCAGTTGAGCCTTATGCTGGGGTTTGGAAGGCTGATGGCTGAGTTTTTCAGGTTTTTCAAGCAGCCATCGGTAGTGGGTGAAATTCTGGCGGGCGTCATTCTCGGGCCTACCCTGCTGGGCGGTCTTTTCCCCGAACTATTTCAAACGGTATTTCCTACCCAAGGTCCGGCGGCTTTCGCCCTGGACGGTTTTGTACAGTTAGCCGTGGTGCTGCTGCTGTTTATTGCAGGGCTGGAGGTAGAGTTGCACATTGTCTGGCAACAGGGCAAGCAGGCTTTGTACACCAGCTTCTTTGCCCTCATCGTTCCTTTTCTGATAGGTTTTCTGCTCACCTACTACTTCCCGGATTTCTTCAACCTCGGCGCGAAAGACGATCGCCTGGTGTTTGCCCTTTTCATCGGTACCACCATGGCCATTACAGCTTTGCCGGTGGTAGCGCGCATCCTGATGGATTTGAATCTGTTCAAATCAGGGATCGGCATGTTGATCATTGCCTCGGCCATGCTCAACGACCTGGTGGGGTGGCTGATCTTTACGGTCATCCTGAGCATGATGGGCAGTGGGGGGCACCTGTCTATCTGGCAGACGGTCTTGCTTACCTTAGGCTTTACCATCCTGATGCTCACCCTGGGCAAAGGCGGCATCAACCGGACGTTGCCCTGGATCAACCGCAGGCTCTCCTGGCCGGGGGGAGTGCTTTCTATTGCCATTGCTTTCTGCCTGGTGGGTGCGGCTTTTACGGAGTATATCGGCATCCACGCTATTTTTGGTGCCTTTATCATTGGGGTCGCTGTTGGCGATTCTGCCCATTTTACCGAAAGAGCCAAAGAGATTCTGCATCATTTTATCAATAACATTTTTGCGCCCCTGTTTTTTGTTTCTATCGGGTTGCACATCAACTTTCTGGAAAGCTTTGATGCGGTACTGGTGGCTACCATCATTGTGCTGGCTTTCGTAGGAAAAGTGTCTGGTGCGTACATAGGCGCCAAAGCCGGTGGTTTGTCTAAGTCACAGTCGCTGGCCGTTGGGTTTGGGATGAACACGCACGGTACGCTGGAAGTGATCCTGGGCGCTATCGCCCTGGACGAAGGGCTGATCAGCGACAAAGTGCTGGTAGCCATCCTGGTGATGGTGATACTCACGATCGTCAGTTCGGCACCCCTGATGAAATTTGCTTTAAAACTACGGGGCGCATCTACCAAAGTGATGACCTCAGAAAAGGAATGGGCTACGGATAGCAAGGAGCGATAATTCTTAGATCAGGCGCGCTAAAATAATACAGATCAATCCTAAGAGAAAGCAGGCAAACATGGCGTAGATCAAGCGGTTGGTTCCCGGCGGGGCATCGGCAAACTCTTTCCAGATAAAAACGCCCCAGGCTGCCGCGATCATGGTAGCGCCTTGTCCCAGTCCGTAAGAGATGGCAAAGCCTGCCTGTTCGGAAGCAATCAGGCTAAAAGACATTCCCACACACCAGATCACACCGCCCAGAATGCCGATCATATGGAGGCGGGGACTTCCCTTTGAAAAATAGTCGCCGTAGCTGACCTTCTCACCCTGCAAAGGCTTGTACATAAAGAAAGTGTTCCAAAGGAAGTTAGAAAGAAAAATGCCCAGGGAAAATACGAATACGGCCGTGTAGGGCGTCATCAGTCCGGGCTGTGGATTCTCAAAGTCGGTAGCGACAGAAGCGGCTACAAAGCGGAAGAAGAAACCCATCAGGATACCCGCCACGATAGACAGCACCAGACCCCGGGTAGACACCGTCGTACCCTTAGCTTTGCGGCGATACGCCAACGCATCCAGCACAATGGCGACCGTTACCAAAGCCACACCTCCAAACAACAACCAGGGATCGCCTACCGGAGCCGCTATATAGTTGACCAGCACACCCAGCACCAACGCCAGACCGATGCCTACCGGAAAGGCAACCGACATACCGGCTATGTCGATAGCAGCGACCAGCAGCAGGTTGGCAATGTTGAACACCACACCGCCCAGAAAAGCAGAACCCAGCGCACCGCCACCGGCTTGCTGCAAATCCTGGAAGAAGCTTCTTCCTTCTTCGCCCATACTGCCTACCGTGACGCCGAACACCAGCGACAGCAGGACAATGCCCAGCGTGTAATCCCAGTAAAATAAGGGGAAAGGCCAGCTTTGGGTGGCCAGCTTCTGCGTATTGGCCCACGAGCCCCAGCAAAGCATAGTAATGAGCAACAGAACGACCGCTACGGTATAAGACTCAATGATCAGCATGGTATGGTGTAGTATGGTTGGTTTAGTATAGATTTTAGAGGGAGACGGAAGACGGAAGACGGAAGACGGAAGTTTATTTCTTCAAGCTTCGGTCTTCCGTCTTCGAGCTTCCGTCTTTCATCGGTTTTGCTTTTTGCTTTGCGCTGTGTGAAAACCCTGTATCTTTTTGAACATATCGCCGAAGATCTTGTCGCGGTTCAGGGAGGTGGCTACCCGGTACAGGGGGCGCGTGTAGTCTACGCTGTAGGTCTGCTGGTCGGTTAGGATAGGGGTAGGGCGTATTTCCGTCGCAAACCAATCCGGCTGGATGGCGTAGGCTACCGCAGAAATATCCCAGATCACTTTAGACCAGGCATAATGATCTTTTTCGTAGTCTTTGAAGATTTCAACCAGGTAGTCGCCAATAGCGCCTTGCCCTTGCAGGTAGGTTTCAATTTCCGGCACAGTCGTCAGCAGGTGGGAGGTGACGGGGTTGGTGGGCAACTGCACCAAAGGGACGCCAGAATCAAACAGCAGTTGAGAGGCTAACATGTCCTGTTGCAGGTTAAATTCAGAAGCTTTGCGCCAGTTCAGCCCTTTTCCGCCCAGCCATACCACCACGATCTTCTCAATGATCTTAGGCTCTATGAGTATGGCAGAGGCCACATTGGTGGGCGCACCTACCGCCAGCACATATAGAGGCGTTTCAGAAGCCATCGCCCGTTGTACCAGGTCTTTGGCAGCCGGGCTGGCGTATGGCTGCTCATAACTTTTCAGAAAACCTTCCGAGCCGCGGTATACAAAATTTTCGGGAGAAGTGCCCAGTCTGCTCAGCAGGCGCAGGATTTCTTCGTAACTTTTCTCCATACCATCTTTAGGACTTTCTGAACGGTCGTTGAGGAAGGGGGCAGCATAGATCGCTTCTACCTCTAATTGTTCGGGCGAGAGCAGGGCATATACCACGGCGAACTGGTCGTCGATCTCATTGTAGGTATCCGTATCCAGTACGATGCGCAGCTTGCCCTGCGGGGGTTTCAACCGCTCTAAGCGCACCTCATCAGACAAGGGAGGGAAGGTCTGGGAATAAGCCATTGGTAAAGTGTTGAGGAGTAAGGCAGTGACTAGAAAAGCAGTACGTAGGTTCGTCATAAGCAATCATGATGGTTAAGTAGTGGTAAATATTCGGACAAATTATTCATTTTTTTTGATTTTGTAACACATTCGAAGATTTTTATGGTAGTAAGGTATGATAAAAATGGAATATTATAGTATTTATGGAATGTTCTATCAAGAAGACTTTCTGACGAAAACAATTCTGTTTCAGGATAGTTATATAAGTAGACGACTAACAATAATCTTTAAACGCAAAAACATATGAAAACTATCCAGTACATCTTTAACCGTCGGCTTGTCTCTTTGCTCAGCCTTGGCTTAGCCTTCTCTCTCCTGACAGCCTGTTCGGACAAAAAGGAAACTGCCCAGGCAGTTGTTGAAGAACCCGCCCCCCAGGTAACCGCACCCGTGGAAACTCCTGTAGAAGAGCCAGAACCTGAACCAGAGGTCAAGCCCAAGCCTATAGACAGAGGTACCTCACCGGTCAACCAGGTACGCAGCAGAAACAACGCCGTTCTTAAAACTATTAGTGTAAAATACGAAGATTGGGATACCAACGGAAATAAGGTATTGAGCAAAGATGAATTCTACGAAGGATTTTATAGTATCTGGGACGAAAATGGTGATAAATCTGTTGACCAGAAAGAATTTACCAGGGCAACCAAAAACTTTTTTGCCAACTACAAATACGACGAATATGGCAAATTTGCTGATTGGGATACAGATGGCAACGGCAAAGTATCTAAAAAAGAGTACCGCCATATGATGACGACTAAAATGGGAAAAGAGAGTGAAGAAGAAGGAAACGACCGCCTGTTTGTTATCTGGGATTTGGACAACGACGATAATATCGAAAAAATAGAGTTAGACAATATTACCGTCATGCTCGACAACGACGATAATTAAGAGTTTACAACAGCCTAACTACCTATCATTTTAGTAATTTTCCCGGAGAAGCTATTCTTCGGGAATTTTTTATGTGCTACCATCAATGCTGGTGATGATGGCTTTCCCCCATTCCAGCATTCCCGATCAGGCAACCTACAGGGGTTGCCTTTTCTATGCGTACGGGTTTTCCTGTCAAAAATGCGGTGACCGCTTCCTGCAAATAATGCTGAGTCACCACCTTGCGGTATCTTCCCAGGCTGTAAAACCAGTTATCGATAGCGCCATGATAGATCACCTGGCCTTGAGGGTCAACCAGAAAAGCTTCGGGTGTGGTAGAAGCCTGCAACGCCCGCACAAGCTGCTGCTGATCATCCAGCAACTGCGGGAAAGCATATTGATAGTCTTCAGCAAACTGCCTGACTGTTTCCGGCAAAAGTCCCGGGACAGGATATATAGCGACAACCGCTACCTGCTGTTCTTTCGCCTCCTGGTAAAGCTGCCGGATGGTAGCTCCGTACTTTTGAGAAACGGGGCACTCCGGATCAAGGAACAGCAGCACCGATGCCTTGTATTTTTGCAAAGCAGACAGATCAAAAGAGTCCCTTTGGCTGGTAGCCAACGTCAGGTGCATCCATCCGGCAGCCGGCGTCCCAGCGATCTGCTGTGCAGAGGCGGGGTTTGAACACAGCCAGATCATTATTACACACAAAAATGCTTTTATCTTATACATCCATCCCTTGAGTCTGTGAGCTTTGCTCTGTGGTATAAAAAAATTAAATTGCAAAAGTTTTTGATCAAAAGCAAAATCACCGTGTGTGGAAGAATGATGAAGAAAAAGCTTACAATAGGATTCGCTTTGCTATGCATGGCTTCTTTTGCAGAAGCGCAGGAAATTACTTTCAATGAACACATTGCCCCCCTTATCCATACCAACTGCACCCCTTGTCACCGTCCCGGCGAGGTAGGTCCGTTCTCTCTGATCACTTACCAGGACGTAGCCAAAAGAGCGGATTTTGTCAAGCACGTCACGGAAATACGCTACATGCCCCCCTGGAAAGCCGACCCTGCCTTTCAGCACTACCGCAACGAAAGGCTGCTGACGCAACAGGAAATTGACCTCATCGGCCGATGGGTAGCCGACGGTGCTCCACGGGGCAGCACCATGCCCCCGCCCATGCCTGAGTTCCGTCCACACTCACAGTTAGCGATGGAGCCTGACCTGGTGTTGAGTATGCAAACGGCTTTTGATATTCCGGGCGATGGCAGCGAAGAATTCCGCTATTTTAGCATTCCTACGCATTTGCCGGAAGATGTATACCTGAAAGCTATAGAGTTTCGCCCCGGCAATCCACAGTTGGTGCATCACAGCCGTATTATGGTAGACACGTCCAACCTGATGCGGGCGATCAATGGTATGTCGGAGACCGATCCTGCCCTCGTCAGCTTCCAGCAGATACCACTGGCCGATGAGTTCCTGTATGGCTGGGTGCCGGGCAACCTGCCGGTGCTCTACCCGGAAGGCACCGGCAAACTGCTCAAAAAAAACAGCGACCTGATCCTGAACATCCACTATGCACCTTCATCGGTTCCTGCCACAGACCAGTCTACCATCCGGCTGTACTTTACCAAAATGCCTGTGCAGAAAGAGGTGGAAACCATGACGCTGCGCGAAACAGACATTATCAACCAACCCTTTGTCATTCCGGCGGGAGAAGTCAAGACATTTTATATGCGTTCCGAACCCTTAGCACAAGCCATACAGTTGATCTCGGTACTGCCGCATATGCACACGGTAGGCCGTTCGTTCCGGGCCTTTGCCATCACCCCTGCAGGCGACGTGGTGCCGTTGGTCAAGGTTGACGACTGGGACTTCAACTGGCAGTCTACCTATGTGTTCAAAGACCTGCTCACCGTGCCGGAAGGTTCTGTGCTGTATGCCGAAGCCACCTACGATAATACAGCGGACAATCCAGGCAATCCGCACGATCCGCCCCGGGATATTACCTACGGATGGAATACCACCAGCGAGATGATGAACCTGATCATGTATTATGTGAAAGCAGAAGCGAGCTTGGCAAATGAATGAAGGGGTGTTGATATAATCCTGGAAAGCACCTGAACACATGCACACCTGAACACTTTAACACACTTTCCTTAAAATGTAAGAATTACAAAATTAAGTATTAGATAATTATTATATTATTTTGGATTATTGTGTGTTATAACTTTGAGAGTATGAGACACAGGAAAATCACAGAACGCATTATTGGGGCAGCTACTGAGGTGCATAACAGGCTGGGCAACAACTTCCCTGAAAAAATCTACCAGCGGGCGCTTGCCATTGAGATGGATTACGACCGCCTGGATTTTGAACGGGAAAAGGAGACGACTATCTTCTACCGCGATAAGCCCATCGGTACCCGGCGGGCAGATTTTTTTGTAGAACACTGTGTGATGGTAGAAATTCGGGCGGTAGCTCAGTTAGAAGAGGTACACGCGGCGCATTTGGCAGAATACCTGGAAGCTTATCAGATGGAAATTGGGCTGCTGATCAACTTTGGTGCGCAGCGTTTGCAGTTTATACGGGTACATAACGATAAGCTTATACAGCAACTGAGCTTAGCGGCTTATTAGGCTATCACTGTTTACTATAAAAAAAAGCACCTTGAACGAGGTGCTTTTTTATTCTATTTGGATAAACGTTTATTAAGGCTGCACTACCGTCCAGTCCAGCGTACAGTTAACACCTCCATCGTTGTAAGGTATTACTCCTGTAGGGTCTTTATACGTCTCAAATTCAGTACACACACTGGGCGACCAGGAGGCAAATACCAATCCAGTGGTAGTCGTCAACTCCCATCGTATGGTAAAGTTATCTCCTGGAATAAAAGGCATGGCAGTCGACCGTGTAGGTTTGGGCTCATCACCGCCATTGTAAACTGGCAAAGGGTTGTTAAACACCGGTACCGGCGTACCATCCCCATTGTAATCATACGTAGCATTCTGATACAGAGAAAGTACATCAGCCTGGCTCACGGTAAAGCTGGTATTTTCCCGGTTGCCTTTCAGATCTCCGCCCTCGATGCTCTTGAAGAAGATACCCTCGTCGCCGCCGTGGCGTGCTACGGTGGGGTTGTCGCTTGGGTCCACATATTCCTCGCTGAAAAGAATATACAGATCAATCTTCTGTACTTCCAGCTTCCTGTCAA
>JBBSNI010000186.1:0-10397 GCA_038232695.1 Cytophagales bacterium | reverse complement strand
GCATGAGTAGTGCCATCAGGAAGAGCCATGTGGAAGTAAAGGGAAGGAATGGTGTCATGGATTTTGTGTGGTTATTAGTACAAATCAGATTGCATTTTTGGCTTACTGATCAAGTGAGCAGCCGATCATCAAAGTAGAAAGCTTTCTGTCCTATTACTTGTATTTTTGTGAAATCAGTATGAAGAGGATTGAGCAGATAGTTATATTCTTCCGGCACATGTATAGAGGGTACTTTCAGTAAGCAAGTTTTATTTTGGCCGAGCCATTCATTTCCCCGCTTGGCTAAGTGCTGCAATGCTGGGAAACGCCTCCAGGCTGTGGGCAATTCTTTGGACTCCAAGGCTTCATACTTTATATCATCAGGTACTTGCAGGGTTAACATGACTAATGGTCCCATTTCTCTATGCTGTTCTACCCCCACTAAAAATTCTAAGGCTGCCAGCGCCCTGTTTTCTGCCGTATACACGAGGGGTCTACCAGCAGAATTCCATCGCCCGCCATAGAGAAAAGCTCCATAGCCATCCAGGGTAGCGTACTTTTCCTTACATAGACGATAAAGGTACATGTGCTTTAACGATATACACCATGGTCAATCTGACCTAATAACTGCAACAGCAGTTCGGCACCCTGCCGTGTATCCAGCAGATCGGCAGGTTTGATACCACCCAGGGCGCGATTGGTAGAACGCATCCAATCCTGAAATACATCGGCAGACTCGAACACAGCGTGACCAAATGAAATAACTTGTGCCCACTGAATGATTTGTTCACTCACATGGGAAGGCAGGTACTGCTCATTGTTGTATCGCTGCAGGGTACGCTCTCCAATGGGAAGTTTAGGAAGTAATTCTTTCAAGGGTACCCCCAAGCCCTGACTTACTGTTTTCAGCGTAGCACGACTCACCCCCCGCCTGGCGAGCCGAATCAGTTCATAAGGATCATCCAGAGAAGGCGTATCAGGCTGTCCAATAAGAGTATTGAGATGTGGTATGTGGCTCATTAAAGTGTATATTTGTGCCAATTTACTATATTGATACGAAAAGTGGCGTATTTTGTTAAAAAATGTTAGATGAGAACGTGTAATTACCATATCAAAGTTGGTTGTTAATCTTATTCATCATAATTTTAGTTATTGGACAAGTTGGATCGTCTGGAAAGTAGTTGTCAGGGCGTGGCATACAATACTGTTGTAATGATTATACAAGACTGCTCAAGAAGAATAATATACTCATATCTATCCGACGTGGAGCGTGACCAACATGCCTGATTCACTAGAAAACCCGCTGGCCGAACGTATGAATCGTACCCTGAAAGAAGAATTTAAGCTGGAAAGAGGTTTTCCAACCTTTGAACTAGCTCAGCAAGCCGTAGAAAAGACCATTCGCATCTATAAACAAAAAATACCCGCATGGCAGCTTAGGCTACCTAACACCCAACCAGGTGCATAATGGAAAAAAGCCTGGTAAAAAGAATCGGACTGCCGACGCAGTGGAAAAAGTATCACAAAAGCTTTGATCTACCAAAGATTTTTGACTTTTCGCTATAAATGGGTTATTTCGTAAGTGTCTGATAGTAAGCTAACTAACCTATTCCTACCGTAAAATACTACCGTTTATGCTAATGGACCCTACCTACACACCCGCCCAATAGCGGTGAGCTATGAGCAATTTTACTTTTTAGCGGAGCATCGCTCAGGGTTAAGCATACTCCCTTAAATGATTTTTGCTCTTCAATAGGGAAATGCTGGTTTTATTGCTGTATGATATGTAATTTACCTCACCTATATCAACACAGCCTGATGCCATGAAATTGATAAAAAAGTTACTTTTCTTACTTTTGCTGATCATTACACTACCGGGTTTCGCTCAAAACTACATCGCGTTAAAATCACCTGATAGTGCCCTTGTTTTTTCATTCAGGCTCACGGAAAAAGCACCCACTTACCAAGTAACCTATCAGGGAAAAACGCTGATTGAGGATTCGGAATTGGGACTCTCCTTTCAGGAAGACGGTAACTTCGGAGAGCATCTTACTGCCTTAAAATCACGCTTGCGTGAAGTGGATGAAACATACGAGCTGGTGGTGGGCAAGGCAAAAAACGTTAGAGATCAGCATCGGGAGCTCATCGTCCCGCTGGTTGAACGCAGCGGGGCACAACGGCAAGTCAACCTGGTGGTGCGGGCTTTTAACGAGGGAGTGGCTTTCCGCTATGAATTCCCTGAGCAGGAAAACTGGTCTTCTTATACCCTGCTGGATGAACAGAGTACTTTTAACGTTGCTGACGACCCAACGGTGCATACGCTTTTTTGGGGAGATTATACTAGCAGTCACGAAGGGTTTTATCATACATTACCCCTCAGCCAGGTGAAGGCCGATACCCTGATGGATATCCCCACCTTGTTTGAGTTTCCCGGAAAAATATACCTGGCCATTACCGAAGCTAATCTGCGAGATTATGCGGGCATGTATTTAAAGAAACAAGATGGCGTACTCACCAGCCAGCTTTCTCCCCTGCCGGAGCAAACAACAATAAAAGTAAAGGCCCTCCTGCCCCACCGTACTCCCTGGCGGGTGATGATGATCAGTGACAGAATCGGGGGGCTTATGGAATCCAATATCCTCACCAGCCTGAATGAACCCTCTACCATCAAGGATGTTTCCTGGATTAAGCCCGGCAAAACCACCTTCCACTGGTGGAACGGCGATATTACCCCCGACACAACCTTTGCACCGGGAATCAACTTTGCCACCAACAAATATTACATTGATTTCTGCGCCCGCCATCAGATTGATTATCATGCGGTGATCGGGTATGGGGGCTTTGCCTGGTATAAAAGCGATGCTGTCGGCTATGGGGTGGTGGGCCCACATACCGATGTTACCCAAACAGTGCCCACCCTGGATATGCAGCAGGTTTGTGATTATGCGAAACAAAAAGGGGTAGGCATCCATGTATGGGTACATTGGAAAGCTATCTATCCCAAACTGGAAGCAGCCTTCACCCAGTTCGAAAAATGGGGTATCAAAGGCATGATGGTAGATTTTATGGACCGCGATGATCAGGAGATGGTCAGGATACAGGAAGAAATCCTGCAAAAAGCCGCTGAGCATAAACTCTATATCCAGTTTCATGGTGCCTATAAACCGACGGGGTTACACCGTACCTATCCCAACGAATTTACCCGGGAAGGTGCCTTAAACTATGAAAATAACAAATGGAGAGAAGCAGGCTTAAGTCCTGAGCATGACCTGAATATAGTATTTACCCGAGCACTCGCTGGTGCCACCGATTATCATCTGGGAGGTTTCAGGGCAGTTCCTGCGTCTGAATTTAAGACTCAATACACGCGTCCGCTCATGATAGGTACCCGCTGTCATATGCTGGCCATGTACGTGGTGCTGGAGAGCTACCTGGCCTCACTGTGTGATTATCCCAAAGCCTATGAAGGCGAATCGGGCTTTGAGTTTCTGACCGAAGTGCCCACCACCTGGGACGAAACCCTGGTACCTAATGCCAACCTGGGTGAATACGTGACAGTGGCCCGCCGAAAAGGCACCGACTGGTATATGGGCAGCCTGAACAATAGTGAAGCCAGGACCATCAAAGTACCTATGGACTTTTTGTCTTCGGGTAACTATACGGCTGAAATGTATACGGATGCTCCTGATGTAGCCCAAAACCCTGACCACCTGACCCAGCAAACCCAAACAGTAAGTGAGGCGGATACGCTCATGATTAAATTAGCCTCCGGTGGTGGGCAGGTCATGCGGCTGATAAAGCAGTAATGGATTACCAAGCTATTCGGGTGCCTCAAAAAAAGAAGATTTGATACCCTCAATTGGTAAAGATTTAGTAGTATAGCATCGAACGCTGTTTTGAAGAGTATTCCCAGTATAAACCTACAAAATTATGAACTTCAACTTACTCAAGCTATTCGCAGCCGCTTCCAGTCAACTGTGCTGTGTTGTTGCGCTTCAACTGCTAACGATGCCGTTGATCTTTGCCCATGGCTCTCAGGGGAACAGCCTTCACAAGGCAAAAACAGGCAAGGATATACTCTCTGTCTTGAAGATGGTAAGCGGAGAGGTGACTGATCAGGAAACAAATGAACCGATTCCCGGCGTGAATGTACTGGTCAAGAATACAACCCGGGGCACGGTGACCGATATAGACGGTATATTCCGGATTGATGTAACCGAAAATAGCGATACGCTTATATTTTCTTTCGTGGGGTACAGCACGTTGGAATTGCCTTACCAGGGTCAAACAAACCTTCAGGTTAGTTTATCGCAAGATGTGTCCGGACTTAATGAAGTGGTTGTCGTAGGCTACGGTACCCAAAAGAAAGTGAACCTGACCGGAGCGGTAGATCAGGTAAGCTCTGAGAAGATTGATGACCGCCCGGTTGCCAACACGACCCAGGCCTTACAGGGAGTTATCCCTAACTTGAACGTAACTTTTGGTGATGGCAGACCAGGCGGCAACGGGAATTTCAATATCCGGGGAACCAACCCCATCAGTAACGGCTCTCCATTAATTGTGATTGATGGTGTACCCGGATCATTGAATATGATCAATCCTCGGGATATCGAGTCAGTGTCGGTGCTCAAAGATGCTGCTTCTTCAGCTATTTATGGTGCCAGGGGTGCTTTTGGGGTGATACTGGTCACTACCAAAAGTCCTGAAAAAGGTAAATTATCCGCAGGCTATAGCAATAATTTCAGCTGGTCCAAATCAACGGTAAATACCGACTTCATCACAGATGGATATACCGAGGCCCGCATTATTGATGATGCTTTTACTGCGGCAGTAGGTAGCAGCTACACCGGTTATACGGATGAGGATTATGCAGAATTGAAAAAAAGACAGACCGACCCTTCGTTGCCTTCGGTGGTCATCGACAACAGAAACGGTAGAGATCAGTATATTTATTATGGAAATACTGATTGGTGGCATACCTTTTTCCGGGATGTACAACCTTCTATGGAGCATTCTCTGCGATTTTCCGGGGGAGGAGACAAAGTCAATTTTTTACTATCCGGCAGGTTTTATGAGAAAAAGGGCATCATGCAGATCAACCAGGATAAGTTCAGTTCTTATAATTTCAGAGCTAAGATCAACGCTGAAGTTACTCCCTGGCTCACCCTGTTGAGTAACACTCAATTTAATGCTTCCAAATACGATTATCCGGGATGGGGCGTCTCTAGAAATTTTGTGTATCTCACTGTACATGCCTTGCCATCTTATCTCCCGGTAAATCCTGACGGAACCGCCACCTATAGAACCGAACTTAATAACTATACAATCGGAGATGGGTTCTCCGCTGATCTTTTGCACGGAAAGTCTAAAGGAGGAGAAAGAAATTTTGAGCTTATCAACAACCTTCAGGCCAACATAGCTATTTCCGATGCCATTGATGTGGTAGGAAGTTATTCTTATAGCTTAACCCCGCATTCCAGCTTTTACCGCCGCACCAGATCCCCTTGGTCCATTTCTCCGGGAGTGATTGACTATCTGGGCTACGACCGCCTGAACGATGAACTAAATCTGGATCAGTACCATGTGATCAATGTGTATGGTAATTATAACAAGCAATTCGGCCAACATACCACAAAACTGACCCTGGGTTATAATCAGGAGTCCAAGCAAAACAAAAGGTTATATAGTGTAGGCAATGATCTTTTGTCAGAAGATCTCAATGAACTGGATCTTTCTGCCGGAGATCAGCAAGCCAATGGGTATGCCAGTGAATGGGCCCTGCGAGGTGTCTTTTACCGATTGAACTATGACTTTGATAACCGGTATTTACTAGAGTTGAATGGCCGTTATGATGGGACTTCCCGATTCCCTGAAGATAGCCGGTTTGGGTTTTTCCCGTCAGTTTCAGCCGGGTGGAGAATCAGTGAAGAAAACTTTTTTAAGCCTTTAACTTCTGTGGTGAGTGCTCTGAAACTAAGAGTATCGTATGGGTCTTTAGGTAATCAGGAGGTGAGCAACTACGCCTATATTCCGGTATTGAGAAATGGTACGTTCAGTTATATTACCAATGGTGCCCTTACCCAATATATTACTTCACCTAACCCGCTTTCTCCTAACCTTACCTGGGAGACGGTTACCTCTACCAACCTGGGATTGGATGCAGCTCTGTTTAACAACCGCTTAATCGCTTCTGCTGATTGGTACGTCCGGGATACCAAAGATATGCTGACCAAAGGCAAAACCCTGCCGGGAGTATTCGGTGCATCTGAGCCTCAGGAAAATGCGGCGGACTTGCGTACCACAGGAATGGAGGTTTCCCTAAACTGGAGGAACAACACCAGGCTGGCCGGAAAAGACTTGTCTTATAATGTCGGAATCATTGTTTCTGATTATCGCTCGGAGATCACCCGGTTTGATAATCCCAGTAAGCTGCTAAGCGATTATTATGTAGGCCAGGAAGTAGGAGAGCTCTGGGGCTATCGCATCGATGGCTACTTTCTCTCTGATGAAGAAGCCTTGGAAAACCCCATTGATCAAAGTCTGGTAAACTCCCAGATCAGAAGAGCTCCTGGCGATTTGGCACAACCCTTGGCAGGCGATCTGAAATTCAGGGATCTGAATGGCGATCAGGTCATTAACAATGGTAAAAATACGGTTGATGATCACGGGGACCTGGAAAAGATAGGAAGCTCGCAACCCCGGTTCCCGTTTTCTATCAATGCGGGAGCCTCCTGGAATGGTTTCGATATTTCCGTATTTTTTCAAGGAATTGGCAAACAAAACTGGTATCCCGGTAATAATGCCGATAAATTCTGGGGGCCCTATTCCCGTCCTTACTTCTCTTTTATCCCGGAAGATTTCCCCGACAAAATATGGAGCCCTGAAAATCCGGACGCTTACTTTCCCCGCTTAAGGGGGTATGTAGCCCTGAGTGGCAACAGTGAACTCAACGTAACCAACGACCGGTATTTGCAAGACCTGGCTTATATCAGGTTGAAGAACCTGACCGTTGGGTACACCCTGCCAGGCGTGCTAACCGACAAAGTTCATTTAAACCGATGCCGCTTTTATT
Organism: Cytophagales bacterium; assembly: GCA_038232695.1. Taxonomy (GTDB): domain Bacteria; phylum Bacteroidota; class Bacteroidia; order Cytophagales; family Cyclobacteriaceae; genus JAJNNC01. The sequence goes on along the minus strand of JBBSNI010000186.1, from coordinate 3,346 downwards.
TTAGCGGGGAGAACCTGTTTACGCTCACAAAGCTTGAAACCGACTATATCGATCCGGAACAAGCAGCTGCCGAATCGAACGCACGGGTATACCCTTTCAACAAAACCTTTTCCCTGGGACTGGATATATCCTTCTAATGCCAATAAATTGATTTATCAACGACTATCAATCTTTGTTATATAGCTAAAACGAAATGAAAAAGATAACCATACTATTTCTTACTTTTGCAGGAATATTAACCGCCTGTCAGGAGGATTTTCTGCAAAGAGAACCCTTGGCAGAGATTTCTCCTAACAGTGCATTCAAGAGCGAGCAAGATTTAAGGCTATATTTAAACTCCTTATATTCTGTAGTGCCGGATGCGGATGATATTTACAATGAACGTTATGATAATGTGATTGTGTCTACCCTGGATGATGAAGTGACTGGCAAAAGGGTCGTGCCGGTGGATGGGGGAGGTTGGTACTGGGGCGAGTTGAGAAAGATCAATTACTTTCTGGAGAATTACAACAAAAACCAGCAATTTGAAGAACAGGTAGCCCGCACCTATGAAGCGGAGGCCCGTTTTTTCAGGGCGTGGTTCTATTTTGAGAAAGTAAAAACATTTGGCGATGTTCCGTGGTACTCAACAACACTAAGTACCAATGATGAGGAAGATTTGCTCAAAAGCAGAGACTCTCGGGTGATGGTCATGGACTCTGTACTGGCCGATATTGATTATGCCATTGCCTATATGACCGAAACCCAGAGCAGCGAATTCGCTACCAGGTGGACTGCCCTTGCCTTAAAATCCAGGCTTTGCCTTTTTGAGGGCACCTTTCGCAAATACCATCCTGAGTTTAATTTGCCGGATGCTGATAGGTATCTTACCGAATGCGTAAAGGCTTCTGAGCAGCTGATGAATGAAGGGCCTTATACGATATATCAAAGTACTCCTGATCAAGCCTATTTAGAGCTTTTTTCTTCTTTGGATGCCATTGAAACAGAAGTGATTCTTGCCAGAAAATATAGTGAAAGTCTCCAGTTGATGCATAATGTGAATTACTACACCATTTCCCCGTCTTATGGAAAACCCGGACTGGAGAAGAAGTTGGTGAACAGTTACCTGATGAAAGACGGTACTCGATTTACAGACCAGGCTGACTACAACCAAATACAGTTTTATGAAGAAACACAAGATCGTGATCCTCGTTTGTCTCAAACCATCAGAACGCCCGGTTATACCAGGATTGGAAGCAGCACTGAACTGGCACCTAATTTCGGAGCTTCGGTTACCGGCTACCAGGTGATCAAGTTTGTGACCGAAGAATCCAACGATTCCAATCAACAATCTCCTAATGACATCCCTGTTTTTCGATATGCAGAGGTTTTGCTTAATTTTGCTGAAGCCAAAGCAGAACTGGGAACCTTAACCCAGGCCGACCTCGATATCTCGATCCAGCTATTAAGAGACCGGGTAGCCATGCCCCCTTTGATACTGGCTGCCGCTAACGATGATCCTGATCCTTATTTACAGGGGCAGTATACGCAGGTAAGTGGCACCAATACAGGCGTTGTCCTGGAAATCAGAAGGGAAAGAAGAATTGAATTAGTGATGGAAAATCTTAGATGGGACGACCTGAGGCGTTGGAAAGAAGGCCACTTGCTAGCCGAACCGTTCAAAGGCATGTATTTTCCCGGTATCGGCGATTATGACCTCGATAATGACGGTGAAGTTGATGTGGTCATTTATACCGGAGAGCAGCCTGATGCAAAAGGGCCACAATATTTGAAATTAGGCAGTGAGATAGAACTGGAAAATGGCGCAGCGGGCGGATTGGTCGTCGTAAATCCCAATATTCCCAAGACCTTCGATGAATCACGAGATTATCTGTATCCTATACCCATTCAGGAGCGATTGCTCAACGAAAACCTGAGCCAGAATCCTAATTGGAATGATGGTTTGTAACCCAATTGTGCATTACTTCTGACCCTTAAATCTATTTTCGTTATGCTACGGTCAATGTATTACTTTCTCCTAGTTGTCTTTGCCACATCGGCTTGTACTTCCCGAAATGATCAACCTACTCAGCAGGCAGCGCAGGATACTACGCTCAATACATCAAACAGTATAAAAGTACTGAGCTATAATATTCATCATGCCAACCCGCCATCCAAGCCGGATACGATCGACCTGGATGCTATTGCACAGGTCATTATACAGGCTTCGCCGGATGTGGTAGCTTTGCAGGAAATAGATGTAAATACCGGTCGCTCCGGCCCTTATAACCAGGCCGAAGAATTAGCCAAACGTACAGGAATGCAATTTTTCTTTGCCAAAGCCATCGATTATGATGGAGGAGCGTATGGGATCGCGATACTCTCCCGCTACCCACTACAGAACAAGCAACAGTATGCCTTGCCCTCTAATCCTGATACCGGAGGCGAGCCCAGGGTGCTGGCCACGGCGGATATTCAACTGCCCAATCAGCAGATCATTACTTTTGCCTGCACTCATCTGGATGCACAAAAAGATCCTGAGAACCGGTTGATGCAGATACGAAAGATCAACGAACTGGTGCAGGAGCTAAAGCATCCACTGATTATAGCCGGAGACCTTAACGCGGTAGCCGATAGTGAAGTCATACGGTTGCTGGATGAAAACTTTACCCGAACCTGTGATACCTGCCACCCGACTATTCCAGCAGATCATCCCACCAAAGCCATTGATTTTATCGCTTATAGACCGAAAGATAGCTTTGAAGTGCCTAAATATCAGGTAATTCAGAGCCCTTATGCCTCTGACCATGCCCCCGTGGAATCAGTGTTAAGATTAGACTTTTAATCAGACTTATAGTGGGTAGCAGAGCATAAACGGTCGAAATTTACGGTGGCCGGCACCCTGTAGCCAATGGTTTCAACACAAACTTTTCTCGGACTGTTGATATATACTGAACCTTTGCAGCGCTCGGCGCCCGACCTATTCCCACTAATATTTGTTCTACAAGTCTGTACGGAAATCTACGTCATAAATTCTTGTCTGAGGGAGGCTTTTCTACACAGTAAACCTACTACTTGCTTGTGTTCGATTGCCGACTATCACAAATCTCTGCGGAACCAGGACGATTAGGATAAAACTCAATTCTTTGACTGCTAGAGGCTTAACCTATTCCTACCGCGCGACGGTCGCCGTAAAATATTACCGTTTATGCTGAGCGACCCAAGTTCAGTTCTTAGGGGAGGGTACGATGGTAACGTCGTGCTCTTACCCGACAGAACAGGCCAGAGAAAAACTGGGCAGACACTACCAAAAGGTGAACTGCAAAAATGCTGCTTAACTTAGTTTACAGAGTACTAAGTAGCTATT
>JBBSNI010000185.1:0-10410 GCA_038232695.1 Cytophagales bacterium | reverse complement strand
TTTTTAAAATTCGGGGGGGGCGCCCCAAACCCTCCCCCCCCCACGGCCGGATTATTTCTTCTTATCTCTGTTCTTTCTGAGACGCTTCTTTCTCTTATGCGTCGCTATTTTGTGTCTTTTTCTTTTTTTACCACAAGGCATAGTATTGATACTTTTATGGGTGAAACATATATTTTACATTCTTTGCAGATAATTCTCTATGCTGGCCTGTACCTCCGGGTCGCTGTCCATGCTGCGGACTTTCTCAAACTGGGCTTTGGCTTTCTGCTTCCTGCCCGCTTCAAAATAGCTTACGCCCAGCCAGTAGTTACCCTGGAGATGGTCAGGGTTTACAGCCACCAGCTTCTCAAACCGTTCTACGGCTTTTTTATACTGCCCCGACTGCATAGAGAGCAAGCCGAGGTTAAAAATAGCCAGCTCGTTGTTTTCGTCTTCTGCCAGTACCTCCTGTAGCATCTTGATGCCCTGCATGGGGCTGGCTGTAGACATATACGTCATGGCTATTTTGGTCTTAGCGTCCAGATCATCCGGTTGCCCGGCTAATACTTTTTCGTAGTAAAACCGGGCTTTCTCGCCTGCTGCATTGGCTTGGGCGGCATCCAGGGCATGGGTAAATGCTTCGTAATAGTAGGCGCCCGCTTTCTGCTGATCTTCCAGGCGGGCGGTCTGCCCGGCTACCTGGTCTGCATAATAGGCGGCGCTCTCATACAATCCCATGCTTTGGTACGCCTCTGCCAAAGAGTTTGCAAAGGTAATACTTTTTTCCGAACCAGCGTTGCTTTCGTAGTTTTCTCTTAGCTGACGCATCTCCGCCTGCTTTGCCTCCGGGATTTGGGCGGTATGCGCATCCGGGGCGGCACTTCCCGCGCCAGAAGTAGCAGGCACACCGGCTTCTTTTTGCCTGGACTCCAGGTTGTTGTTGCGCCCTTCGTTGTCTACGACGGCTTTGGGCAGGTTAAACAACAAAACCACGGCTGCCAGGGCTGCCAGGCTCAGTATGATTTGCTTTTTGTTCATAACCGGATGCTACATGCTTTTCGTACCCAGAAACATAGGCAGCGGTAAGAAAGTTTAACCCGGTTCGGTTACTTTTTCTTTCAGCTTGTCGCTGTTTTTGATCTTTTCTACGAATACTTTAGAGGGCTTAAAGCTCGGAACGCAATGCTCGTCAATAATGATGGCGGTGTTTTTAGAGATATTTCTGCCCACCTTGCGCGCTCTCTTTTTGTTGACAAAACTTCCGAAGCCTCTTACGTATATGTTCTCGCCACTGGCCATAGAGCCTTTGACAACGTTGAAGAAAGCCTCTAAGGTGGTATACACATCGGCTTTATCTATTCCGGTTTTTTCAGCAATTTGCTGAACTACTTCTGCTTTGGTCACGTTCCTTGGTCGTTTGGTTATTAATAAACAGGGTGGAGCTAATTTCATTTTTCCAGGGCGTAAATTTAATGGTTAATGCTAAATTAGAAAACAAAAGAAACAAAAACTGCCAACATTTTACCAATACAGCCACCCATAAATTCCTAATACTCACTAAATTACATTGGAAGAAGCTTATTTTGCCCAGCAAATCATTTCCTGGTATCAAAAGCACAAGCGCGATCTGCCCTGGCGGCGCACCCAAGACCCTTACCTGATCTGGCTCTCCGAAATTATCCTGCAGCAGACACGGGTAGCCCAGGGGCTGCCTTACTTTATAAAGTTTGCCGAAGCTTTCCCGACCGTTCGCCACCTGGCAGCGGCCCCGGAGCAACAGGTACTCAGGCTCTGGCAGGGCTTAGGCTATTATTCCCGTGCCCGCAATCTGCACGCCTGCGCCCGGGCGATCGTAGACGAACATGGCGGGCAGTTTCCGGTCAGCTATCAGGAACTCCTGAAACTCAAAGGCATTGGCACGTACACGGCAGCCGCGATCGCCTCTTTTGCTTATAATGAGACAGTGCCGGTCGTAGATGGCAACGTGTACCGGGTGTTGTCCCGGGTGTTTGGCATCCAAGAAGATATTCTCTCCGGCAAAGGGCAAAAAACGTTTCGTACGCTGGCTGCTAAGCTGGTGCGGGAAGGCAAAGCTGATGTGTACAACCAGGCGATCATGGAGTTTGGCGCCCTGCAGTGTACCCCGCTCACGCCTGCCTGCCTGCTTTGCCCGCTCAACACCATGTGCTACGCTTACCAGCACGGGCAACAGCGGACGCTGCCCGTAAAAAGCAAAAAGATAAAAACAAAACAACGTTTTCTGCATTACTTTGTCATCTGCCAGGCAGGCCGTATCCTCATGAAACAGCGTACAGACAAGGATATATGGTCGGGCTTGTATGATTTTTACCTGGTAGAAAGCCCGGAGCAGCAGTCGCTGGAGGCCTTAGAAAAAGATAAAGCGCTCACGCAGCTACTGGCACAGCCGGCCGTATCGGTAGAAGCCGCAGGAGAGTATAAGCACCAGCTTACGCACCAGCAACTGCTCATCCGGTTTTATACCATAGACTTGCCAGGCACGAAGCCTGCTAAGCTATGGAAGCAGCAACCATTGAAGGCTTATACGCCGGAGGAGATCAGGCAACTGCCCAAACCAATTTTAATTGATAACTTTTTGCACGAAAGAATATTTTAACTAAATTGAAATAGATCACACACAAACCTCAAATACTATGGCAGGCGTTAATAAAGTAATCTTAGTAGGCAACCTGGGCGCCGACCCGGAGATCAGGCACCTGGAAAGCGGCTCAAAAGTAGCCAATATCAGCATCGCTACCTCTGAAACCTACGTGAAAGACGGGGAAAGAATAGAGCAGACCGAGTGGCATAAGGTAGAACTCTGGGACCGGCTGGCTGACCTATGCGAGAAATACCTTTCTAAAGGAAGAACCGTATACATAGAAGGCAGGATCAGAACCAACACCTATCAGGACAAGGACGGGGTGACGCGCTATGACAAACGCATCAGGGCTACCAACATGACCTTTATAGGCGGTAGAAGCGACGAGGATAATACGCATGAGGAAAATACGGGCGACAATCCGCAGGCAAAATCATCAGCCAACCCCGGCTCTGCACAGCCTGCCGCCCAGCGGGATGCCACTCAATCAGACTCCGATGATCTGCCCTTTTGATTTTTTAACTAAACTACACGACTTTGGAATTGTCTGTTGTTGACGAACCGTACCCGGGGGCTTTGCTGGCTTTGGTAGTTGCTTCTTCTACCATTTTTTACCTTACCATCAGCCTGATCATTGTCTTCCTGCTCTTCTGTTCGGCGATGATCTCCGGATCGGAAGTTGCCTTTTTCTCCCTTACCCCGGCAGAGGCAGAGGAATGCCGGCAAGGCAAAAAAAGTTCGGAACAGAATATTGTCCGCTTGCTCAATAATCCCAGACTCCTGCTGGCTACCATCCTGATCCTCAACAACCTGGTCAATGTAGCCATCGTAACCCTGTCTACCTATGCTACCTGGAAGTACTTTGGCAAATCGACCGAAGGCTCACTGGTAGCAGCCCTGACAGCCATCGTCACCGTCACGATCCTGTTTTTCGGGGAGATACTACCCAAGCAATATGCTATCAACTATTCTTTGCCTTTTGCCAAAAGGACAGCGGCCGTCCTGCGCATAGCCAGCAACGTACTGCGCCCCCTAGCCAACCTGCTGATGTTTTTGAGCAATGTGGTAGAGAAACGGCTGGAAAAGAAAGGCTACCATGTATCGGTAGACGAACTCAACCACGCCCTCGAACTCACGACCCAGAACAGTACCGCGACAGAAGAGGAAAAAGGTATCCTGAAAGGGATTGTCAACTTCGGTACGCTTTCGGTCAAGCAGGTCATGCGCTCGCGGCTGGAGATCACCGCCGTAGACTATGACACCGACTTTCATGAACTCATGGACCGTATCAATAAAAGCGGGTACTCACGCATTCCTATTTATCAGGAAACCATCGATAGTATCGAAGGGGTGCTGTATGTGAAAGATTTGCTTCCTTACTTAGACAAAGACGAGACCTTCCAGTGGCAAACCCTGCTGCACAAAGGCTTTTTTGTGCCGGAAAGCAAAAAAATTGACGCCCTGCTCAAAGACTTCCAGGAGCGAAGAGTGCATATGGCGATTGTGGTGGATGAATACGGCGGCACCTCCGGTCTGATCACCCTGGAAGATATTATTGAGGAGATCGTAGGAGAGATCAACGATGAGTTTGATGAAGACGATATTCACTTCAAAAAAACCGACGAGCATACCTATATTTTTGAAGGCAAAACGTCGCTAAACGATTTCTGCAAGGTATTACAGGAAGACATTAGCCTTTTTGAGAGTGCCAAAGGGGAAAGCGAGTCTTTGGGCGGGCTGCTATTAGAGATTCATTCCAAACTGCCCCGCGCCGGAGAAAAGATCACCTTCGACAAGTATATCTTTACAGTGGTCGCCGTGGACAACAAGCGGATCAAAAGAGTACGGGTATTCAGGAAAGAAGCAGTACCTCAGCAGCAGGACAGTGTGAGTTCATCCATCAACCGGGAATAATATGGAGCTACATTACCGCACCTTAGGACAGGGGCAGCCCTTTATACTGCTACATGGCATCTTCGGCACTTCGGACAACTGGCAGACCTTCGGCAACCAATTATCCGGCAACTACCAGGTTTTCCTCGTAGACCAGCGCAACCACGGACTTTCGCCCCATAGCGACCGCTTCGATTACCCCGCGATGGCAGACGATCTGAAAGACTTTATAGCGCAGCACAAGCTTGAAAACCCCATGATCCTCGGGCATTCTATGGGGGGCAAGGCAGCTATGTTTTTAGCCGTCAGCTACCCGTCGCTTTTTGAGAAGATGATCATCGTAGATATTGCCCCTAAGCATTACCCCGTACATCATCAGAAAATCCTGCAAGGACTGGGCGCTGTGAAGATTGACGAGATCACAAGCCGCAAAGAAGCCGAAGAACAACTTTCCGCACACATAGAAGACAAAGGTGTACGCCAGTTTCTGATGAAAAACCTGAAACGCACCGACGGTGATCATTATGCCTGGAAGCTCAACCTGCCCGCCATCCGCGATAACATAGAAAAAGCAGGGGAAGCGGTACCTTCCGGCAATCCTGTAGAGAAACCAATGCTCTTTGTGCGGGGGGGTCAATCGGATTATATTTCGGATAAAGACGAAAAAGAGATCAAAAAGATTTTTCCGCAGGCAAAGATAGTGACCATACCGGAAGCAGGACACTGGGTACATGCCGAACAGCCGGAAGCATTATACAAAGCGGTGATGGAATTTCTGAATAATTAGCTAAACTTACGGATCAGATACAAGATCAGCGTAATCACGATACTTACAATGATGCTAGTAGCCAATGGAAAGTAAAAGGTAAAGTTTTCTTTCCTGACGACAATATCTCCCGGCAGCCTGCCTATACCAGGGATACGGTCTGAAAAGTACATTATAAGACCAGCTACCAGGATTATCAGTCCTAAGATAATCAACATTTTTCCCATAGATCTGAAAGGATGTTGCATGATACAAGATAACAAAGGAACGGTCTATCTGATTCCCACCCCCATTGCCCCGGATACGGCAGAAACGGTGCTGCCCTTGGCTGTCAAAGCACAGGTGCAGCAGATCAACCATTACCTGGTAGAGAACATACGTACCGCCCGTAGGTTTATCAGCAGCTTACAAACCGGCAGGGCTATAGAAACGCTCCATTTTGAAGTATTAGACAAAAATACACCGTCCGAAGCGATTGCAGCACTTTTCCGTCCCGTACACGAAGGGCACGACCTGGGCATACTCTCGGAAGCGGGCTGTCCGGGCATTGCCGACCCCGGCGCACTGGCGGTCTACTATGCCCACCGGCAGCGTATAAAGGTAGTACCGCTGGCAGGCCCATCGGCGATACTGCTGGCGCTGATGGCGTCAGGATTTTCGGGTCAGTCTTTTGCCTTTCATGGGTATTTGCCTATTGATAAAGCTGAAAGAATACAAACGTTGAAAAGACTGGAAAAACGCTCGCGGCAATACCAGCAGACGCAAATTTTTATGGAAACGCCCTACCGGAACAAAGCTTTGTGGCAGGATATGCTGTCGGCCTGCCAGGCAGAAACCTGGATTTGTGTGGCCAGGGATATTACCGGCTCAGGTGAATACATCCGTTCTATGCAGGTAAAAGCCTGGAAACAGCACCCGCTGGAGTGGTCAAAAGTGCCTGCCGTTTTTCTGTTAGCAGATTATCAGTAAGCCTGCTTGCCATTGCCGGTATTTGTCCTATTTTTGTGAAAAATTTTAAGCCAAATCCATGAGCGTATTAGTTAATAAAGATTCCAACGTCATCGTACAGGGTTTTACAGGTTCGGAAGGTACTTACCATGCCGAACAAATGATTGAGTACGGCACCCGCGTCGTGGGTGGTGTCACGCCTGCCAAGGGCGGGCAAACCCACTTAGATCGCCCTGTCTTCAACACCGTTCAGGAAGCCGTCGAAAAAGAAGGCGCTGATGTTTCGGTGATTTTCGTGCCCCCCGCTTTTGCTGCCGATGCTATCATGGAAGCCGCCGACGCAGGCATCAAAGTGATCATTGCCATCACCGAGGGTATTCCTACCCGGGATATGATGATGGTGAAAGAGTATCTCAAAGACAAAAATACAACGCTGATCGGACCCAACTGTCCGGGTGTGATCACACCGGGCGAAGCCAAAGTAGGCATCATGCCAGGCTTTATCCATAAGAAAGGAAGCATCGGCATCGTATCCCGCTCCGGCACCCTGACCTATGAGACGGTCGACCAGGTTACCAAAGCAGGTATGGGGCAGTCTACTTGTATCGGTATTGGCGGCGACCCCATCATCGGCACGACTACCCGGCAGGCGGTACAACTCCTGATGGAAGACCCCGAAACGGAAGGGATCATCATGATCGGGGAGATAGGCGGCAGTATGGAGTCGGAAGCGGCCCGCTGGATCAAAGCAAACGGCACCAAGCCGGTGGTCGGGTTTATTGCCGGACAGACGGCCCCTCCAGGCAAGCGCATGGGTCATGCCGGGGCTATCATTGGCGGCGAAGATGATACGGCACCTGCCAAGATGAAGATCATGAGAGAATGCGGTATCCACGTGGTAGAATCCCCAGCCGACATCGGGCAGACGATGAAGGACGTTTTGAAGGGATAAAACAGATAGTGAGAGACCGGCTGGCTTAAACCATTAGCTAAAACGAGAAGATACTGGTTCTAATAGTAGAGAAGGTCTGTGAGACACAGACCTTGGGGCAGGCCTTGGACAAGACAAAGGTGAGACACAGACCTTGGGCAAAAAGTAAGACAGAAAACTTCGGTCCTCCGTCTTCAAGCTTCCGTCTTCTAACCTTTTCCCTCAATTTTTTCTACCAGTTCAGCATACCAGGCTTCTCCGTACTTTCTCACCAGAGCTTCCTGTAAAAAGCGGTAAAGAGGCACATGCAGTTCTTTGCCTAATGTACACGCCGGACTACAGATATGCCAGCGGTGGTAGTTGATCGCATCATAATGGTCGTAAGGCGTAATGCGGAGCGGATACAGGTGGCAGGAGACAGGCTTCTTAAAGTCCGTTTTGCCTGCCTGATACGCTTGCTCAATACCGCATTTGAGGATGCCTTTCTTATCGCGGGTGGCATAGGCGCATTCTCTGCCGTTGAGGGTAGGCGTACAATAGTCGCCGTCGGTATCTTTGGTATACTTTCCTTCTTTCTCAATAACATCCCGGCCAGCCTGGGTCAGGAAGGGCGCAATGTCGTCGTAGATGGCTTCCAATACTTGCAGTTCGTCTGCTTCCAGGGGCGCACCAGCATCGCCTTCCACACAGCAGGCACCTTTACATTTCTCCAGGTTGCAGACAAAAAAGTTTTCTTTAATATCGTCGCTGATAACAGCGTTCGCTACGGTGATCATATTTGTTCAGTTTATTGGTTTACTCTGCCCCTGTTTGCTTGGTATTATCTTCCTTCGCCTGATACCCCGGCCCTTTCACAAACATCCCGGGCATAGCACCCGTATGCTTGCCCTGGTTCAATACCTGCGTTCCGTTGACAAATACATGCACGACCCCTTCGGCATACTGGTGGGGCTGCTCAAAGGTAGCTTTGTCCTGAATCTTGTCAGGATCAAAAACCACCACATCGGCATAATAGTCTGGGGCGAGTTTTCCTCTTTCTCTGATCTTCAGCTTCCGGGCAGAGAGATAGGTTAGCTTATAAATAGCTTCTTCTAACGGGATTACCTGCTCCTCCCGCACGTATTTTCCTAACAGACGGGCAAAATTACCATAGGTACGCGGGTGGGTGCTGCTTTTCAGGTTGTCGCCTTCTGCGGTAATAGAACGCGCGTCGGAGCCAAAAGAAATATACGGCAGGCGAAGCTGCTTCTTTACATTGTCTTCGTTCATCAGAAAATAGACGGTGCCGATGTCTTCACCGTTCTGCACCACCAGGTCTACGATGGTCTCTTCCGGCGAGGTGCCCCGCATCCGGGCGATCTCGCCCACCGTTTTGCCGGTCAGGTATTGCAGAGAATCCTGTGTGAACTCTACCAGCAGTATATTGTCCGGGTTGCCGGCCGCCACCAGGAAGTTCTCCCGGTCTTTGGATGATACCCGCATCTCCTGAAGTACTTTTGCTTTGACCTTAGGATTTTTCAGACGTTTGACCCACGCCTGCGTATTGCCTTCCTGCACCCAGGGTGGCATGGTCGCATCCAGCCCGGTAGAGGCGGCAATGTAGTTGTACATATTGGCAGTAATATTCAATCCGCTCTGTCGGGCAGCTTCTATTTTGGCTAATACTTCATTGAGCTTATGCCAGTTTTTCTTCCCGGCGGCTTTCAGATGGTATATTTCTGCATCAATGTTTGCTTCGCGGGCGATGGTGAGCAGTTCGTCTGCGGCTTCCAGGAAAGCGTCGCCTTCGCTGCGCAGGTGAGAGATATATTTGCCATCATAGTCAGCGGCAGCCTGGGCGAGGGCGATGAGTTCGTCGGTACTGGCAAAAAAGGCAGGCGCATAGATCAGCGAAGAGCCCAGCCCTAAGGCGCCTTCCTGCATCGCTTCCCGCACAAGGGCTTGCATCTCTTTGAGTTCGGCTGCGGTCGGGGGGCGGTCTTCATAACCCAGGACATGAATCCGAACGGTAGTGGCTCCTACAAAAGAGGCGACATTGGGTGCAACCCCTTTATCTTCCATATATTGTAAGGCTTCGCCCAACGTGGTCCAGGCAGCTTCCGGTTGGTCTTCTTTCATTTTTGGGCTTAAAGGCCCCAGGGAAGAACCTTCTCCAAACACTTCCAGCGTGACGCCCTGCCTGATGTCGCTCATAGAGCGGCCGTCTTTGAGCAGCGGCGCTGCCGCCCAACTTAACATATTGATAAAGCCGGGACTTACCGCCAGCCCACTTACGTCGATGACCGTATCGGCTTCATATGCTTCAAAAGAGCCGATGGCGGCTATTTTTTTTCCTGTAATACCCAGGTCTGCCCGGTAGGGTTTGCCACCGGTACCGTCGTAGATCATCCCGTTTTTGAGAACGACATCAAACTTTGGCTGATCAGCCGGAGAACAGGCAGCCGCGAATATTCCTATAGAAATAATGATCAAGTTCCTCACGAAAGTTTATCTTTGGTTTTTTCAGAAACCGCGAAAATAGTGATAATAGCCATGAAAAAAGCAGCCAATCTTGTTTTATTCCTTCTAATGTGTCATATGAACGCCTGGGCGCAGGCAGACGTCATCCAAAATACAGTCCAGCGCAGCGAGGTGGAAGCCCATCTCCGTTTTCTGGCGGCCGATGAACTCAGGGGACGTGACACAGGCTCCCCGGAGCTGGACATTGCCGCACGCTACATTGCCGAAACCTTTCGCCGATACGGTCTACAGCCGGCCCCTGGCCACGAGAACTTCTTTCAGCCCGTCAGGCTGGTGGTAGAAAAACCGCTTACCCAGGCTACCCTTTCTTTTGCCGGACAAAACTTCGCGCTGGGCAGCGACCTGCTGGTGTTGGGCGGCGATAGTATAGACCTGCAAGCCCCTGTGGTGTATGCCAATTACGCTCTGGCAGCAGACCTGGACAAGGCAGACATCAAAGGAAAGATCGTAGTAGCCAAAGCCGGTACGCCTGAAGAGAACAACCCGCAGAGCTTTTTTTTCACCAGCCGCGACAAACGGACGATGGTGGAAGAAAGAGGCGGGCTGGCTTTGATAGAACTCTACAGTTCCGACCAGATCCCCTGGAGCCTGCTGGTGCAATACCTCAACACGGAACGTTTGACGCTGGTCATGCCCGACCGGGACGGCACTCCGCTGGGCGGCACTCCGCTGGGCGGCACTCCGCTGGGCGGCACTCCGCTGGGCGGCACTCCGCTGGGCGGCACTCCGCTGGGCGGCACTCCGCTGGGCGGC
>JBBSNI010000184.1:0-10421 GCA_038232695.1 Cytophagales bacterium | reverse complement strand
ACTATGCCGGCGGCAAGATGACCGACTGGGGTGTACACCTGATCGATATGGTGCTGCTGGGCATGGATGCAAAAGCGCCTAAGTCTGTGGTATCTTCGGGCGGCCCTTATGCTTACCCCAAGAGCGATATGGAGACGCCCGATACCATGAGCGCCCTGTACGAGTTTGACGATTTTCTGATGATCTGGGAACACAACATGGGGCTTCGCCAGGGTCCTTTCAGCACCGACCACGGTGTTGCCTTTTATGGCGACTACGGAACGCTCTTCGTCAACCGGAGAGGCTGGGAAGTATACCCGGAAGAAAACAGAAAGGAGGATGGCAGCCTTACCTACGAAACCGAAAAGATGCCTTTCCAGCCACCCAAAGGAAATTCCCGGGACTTACATGCCGTCAATTTTGTGGAATGTATTAAATCGCGGAACAAGCCGGTGTGCGATGTATCTATTGGAAGCCATGTGGCCAAAGTATCGCATCTGGGCAATATTGCGTACCGTCTGGGGCGGAAAGTGTATTGGGATGCAGAGAAGAATGTCTTCAAAGACGACGACGACAAAGAAGCCCAGGCCTTGGTCACTGCCGACTATCACAATGGCTGGAAACTGCCTGTTTGAACAGTCGTTTTCCAGCGTTGGGCTGAAGCTTGGAAAACTTAATATAAAAAGTAATAAATACCTTTCCATTACCTGGCGGCTACAATGATCTTCAATGAAAAAGGTCTGTGAGACCGGGCCTCGGTGACACAGACCTTGGGGTATCTTTACAAGCCAGAGCATTGTGGCTACAGTGATCTTTTGACTTCTTTTTCTTCAAAGCTTTCAATGACATCGCCTACTTTGATGTCGTTGAAATTTTTGATGCTGATACCGCATTCGTAGCCTGACTTCACTTCGTTCACATCGTCTTTCTCCCGTTTGAGTTGATTGATCTCGCCGGTATAGGCGACGATACCATCCCGGATGAGCCGGATGCGGGTGTTCCGCTTGATAGAACCCTCGGTGACATAGCAACCGGCTACGGTACCTACTTTGGATATTTTGAAAACCATCCGTACTTCTACGTTGCCGGTGATAACTTCCTCTACGGAAGGGGCCAGCATTCCTTCCATCGCATCTTTGATCTCATTGATCGCATCATAGATGATGGAATACAAGCGGATTTCTATTTCTTCTTTTTCTGCCAGGTTGCGGGCATTGGCAGACGGTCTTACCTGGAAACCCACCACGATCGCATCAGAGGCAGAGGCGAGGAGTACATCGGATTCTGAGATTTGTCCTACGCCTTTGTGAATGATATTGACCTGTACTTCTTCGGTAGAAAGCTTCAGCAGTGAATCGGATAAGGCTTCTACCGAACCGTCTACGTCGCCTTTTACAATGACGTTGAGTTCTTTAAAAGAGCCTATGGCCAATCTTCTGCCGATCTCGTCCAGGGTGATATGCTTCTTGGTGCGAAGGCTCTGTTCGCGTTGTATCTGTTCGCGCCGGTTGGCGATCTCGCGGGCTTCCTTGTCAGACTCCATCACATGGAACAGGTCACCGGCTTGCGGCGCGCCGTCCAGTCCTAACACCTGTACCGGTGTGGCGGGGATGGCTTCTTTCATACGCTTGCCGCGGTGGTCAAACATGGCTTTTACCTTACCATAGTGTGAGCCTGCCAGGATCACATCTCCGATCTTAAGTGTTCCTGCTTGCACGAGGAGGGTAGTAACGTATCCCCGTCCTTTGTCCAGGGTAGCTTCTATGACCGTACCCACCGAAGCTTTGTTAGGATTGGCTTTGAGTTCCAATATCTCGGCTTCCAGCAATACTTTTTCCAGCAGGTCGTCTATACCCTGCCCGGTCTTGGCAGATATTTCCTGGCTTTGGTACTTGCCGCCCCATTCTTCTACCAGTATATTAACATTAGCCAGTTCTTCCCGGATTTTGTCCGGGTTAGCATTAGGTTTGTCTACTTTATTAATAGCAATAACAATGGGCACACCAGCCACCTGCGCATGGTTGATAGCTTCTTTGGTTTGCGGCATCACGCTGTCGTCGGCCGCTACTACTACGATGACCACGTCGGTCACTTTGGCACCCCGGGCTCTCATGGCGGTAAATGCTTCGTGACCGGGTGTATCCAGGAAGGCTACTCTTTTGCCGCTTTCTGTCATCACATCATACGCACCGATGTGCTGGGTGATACCGCCCGCTTCTCCTTCTGTCACTTTGGCGCTTCTGATATAGTCCAGCAAAGAGGTCTTTCCGTGGTCAACGTGTCCCATGATGGTGACAATGGGCGCTCTATCTTCGAGGTCTTCGGCGGCGTCTTCTTCGGACTCAATCGTAATATCTTCGTCGGCATCGATAAACTCTGCATCAAAGCCGAATTCATCGGCAATGACGGTGATACTCTCCGCATCCAGCCGCTGGTTGATAGAGACGAACATACCCAGCGACATACAGGTAGAGATCACCTCGTTGACGCTGACGTTCATGAGCGATGCCAGATCGTTAGCAGAGATAAACTCTGTTACTTTCAGCAGGTTGGATTCCTGCTCTTCCTGTAGTATCTGCTCTTCCCTTTCCCGGCGGTCGCGGCGTTTTTCCTGGCGCATCTTGGCACCGCGGGAAGTTCTTCCCTTTTTGCCGCCACTGGTCAGTTTGGCCAGAGTTTCTTTGATCTGGTTTTGGATATCCTTTTCGGAATGTTCTTCCCGGAGCTTGGTTTTTTTGGGTTTGCCTTTCTTATCTCCTGTGGTGGCAGCCTTCTGCTGGGTGTTGCCGCTGACCTTGGTCCGCCCGTCTTCTTCAGAGCGGATACGACGGCGGCGTTTCCTTTTCTTCTTGTTGCCCCCTTCATCCGAAGAAGCGACCGGTTTGTTTCTTCTTCTTGCCTCTTCGGGCAGGTCAATCTTGCCTACGACCGTCAGCCCTTTCAGGGTAGCGGCTTTGGCGTTGATCGTTTCAGGCTCTTTGTTTTCTTTTTGCTTGAGTTTGAGTGTCGGCTTTTCTTTGGCAGGCTCTTTTTCTTTGGTTTCCGGTGCTTTCCTTTCCGGTGCTTTCGTTTCCGGTTTACCGTTGGAGGAGGCAGGGGGTTCCTCTTGTTTTTTTACCTCCGGCTGTACCTCTTTGGGAGGTTCCGGCTGAGGCTCTTCTTTTTTAACTTCGGGGGCGGCGGGTTCCGGCGCCGGTTTTTCTTCTTTTTGCGGAGCGACAGGCTTCTTTTTGTTCAGACTATCCAGGTCAATTTTACCTAACACTTTAAAACCCTGGAGTTTGGGGGCTTCGCCCGGAGAAGTTTCTTCCTGCTCAGGTTTGGCAGGCTCTTCGGCAGGTTTTTCTTCTTTCTTCTCTGCCGGAGCACTTTTCTGCTCTTTGCCGGTAGACAGGTTTTTGATAAACAGTTCTTCTTCCTCCTGCTGGTCGCGCTCTACCTTTCTGCGACCTGAGTCGATGACCTGGTTTTCGTAAAATTTGCTGCCAATGGTGAGGCTTGAGGCTTCTTCTTTGTCTGAGGCAGAAGACGCAAAATCCTTGGCAAGCATGTTAAACTGCTCGATAGGTATCTTCGCGTTGGGTTTGTTTTCTACCTCAAAGCCTTTGCCGGCAAGATGGTCCGTGATCGTAGACAATCCTACGTTCAGCTTTCTTGCTACCTGGCTAAGCCTCATCATTTTTTCCTCTACCATATTATGATATGAATTAGTTTTTACTTTTTCTGATTTATTCAAATTCTTGTTTTAATACCCGCAACACATCTTCTACCGTTTCTTCTTCCAGGTCTGTCCGGCGTATCAGATCTTCTTTGGAAATAGACAATACGCTTTTGGCAGTGTCCAGACCGATCCTTTTGAGCTCATCTATAACCCAACCATCTATTTCATCTGAAAATTCCTCCAAGTCTACATCTTCTTCGTCTTCTATACCGGCCGTATCTCTGAACACGTCTATCTCATAGCCTACCAGGCGGCTGGCTAGCTTGATATTCTGCCCCCCGCGCCCGATGGCCAGCGACACCTGGTCGGGCTTTAGAAAGACGGCAATGCGGTCGGCTTCCGGCTCTACTTTGATGGATGAAATCTTGGCAGGACTCAACGCCCGGGTGACGAACAATTCCAGGTTGTCGGTATAGTTGATCACGTCAATGTTTTCGTTCTGAAGCTCCCGGACCACACTGTGGATGCGCGAGCCTTTCATCCCTACGCAAGCGCCTACCGGGTCTATGCGGTCGTCGTAAGACTCTACGGCTACTTTGGCGCGCTCGCCAGGCTCCCGCACCGTCTTGCGGATGGTGATCAGCCCGTCGTATACTTCGGGCACTTCCAGCTCGAAGAGCCTTTCCAGGAATTTGGGAGCTGTACGGGACAGGATGATCTTTGGGTTTCCGTTGACCATCTCTACCCGGTGGACAATGGCGCGGACGGCGTCTCCTTTGCGAAACTTATCTTTGGAGATTTGCTCTGCCCTGGGCAGCGACACTTCGTTGCCTTCGCCATCGATGAGCAGGATTTCCCGCCCCAGTATCTGGTATACTTCTGTCGTGATGATCTCTCCTACCAGGTCTCTGTATTTATTAAAGAGAATATCTTTTTCCAGATCTTTTACCTTTTGGATCAGGGTCTGCCGTGCGGTCATGACGGCTCTTCTGCCAAAATCTTCCAGCTTGATCTCTTCGGCTACCTCCTCGCCTATCTCAAAGTCAGGCTCTATTTGCTGCGCTTCGGAAAGGCTGATCTTATCATGCTCCCAGATGTCTTCGGAGTTGTCGTCAACAATTTCTCTGAAGCGCCATATTTCCAAATCGCCTTTGTCGGCATTGATAATGACGTCAAAGTTATCGTCCACGTCGTATCGCTTACGGATCATCGTACGGAAGACATCTTCCAGAATGCGGATCATGGTGGGGCGGTCTATATTTTTGCCCCGGGCAAAATCTGCAAAAGACTCGATTAATGTTGAAGTATCCATCATTTAAATGAAGCTAAGACATTGGTTTTTATTATGTTCGTAAAAGTAATGTGCCTTTCTTTGGTCTCTTTTTTCTTGCCGGCAGTTCTGGTTTCCTCGGCTAAGGTGATCCGTTCCGGATTTACCTGTACCAGCCTGCCTTTGACCGTCTGATTGTCCTGTAACACTACTCTGACGGTTCTGCCGATATTCTTTTTGTATTGCCTTTCCAGTTTCAGCGGCTGGTCCAGTCCCGGCGAAGATACTTCCAGGGTGTAAGCCAGGTCGGGGTTGTCTTCGTCCAGTGCTTCGGCCAGTTTACGGCTGATCTTGGCGCAGGTTTCTACCGATACGCCCTCATCGCCATCTACATACACCGTGATCTTCTGCCTTTCGCCGGAAGCCGAGACCAGCACCTCTACTAAGAACAACGAGCCGGATGCCGCCGCATCATCTCCCTGCTGGATGATCTGTTCTGTTAATTGTTCTACCGTATGTTTTTGTATCATGGGTATCAGAAAACAAAAAAGAGGGGACAAGTGCCCCCTCTGCATAGTGTTCTACACAAAACTTTGCAAAATTAGCAAATAATCATATTAAACCAAATTCGCCATAAAGCAAGAACACAACAGAGGTAACTGAAAATTTACACTTTCTTCTTTCCCGACAAAATTAACAAAAATATTATAAAATCAATTCCTGCCCGCTGGTTTTTCAAAAGGTTTTCCAGAAAATCATTTTCACAAAACCTATGTTATTTGGGTTGGCATGGCATAAATACGAAATCAAGTTTTACCTTTGCCAATCATTACAAAAAATGACGGAGGAACCGTGACATACCCGGAGTATAAAAATCCCAACTACGCACAGATCGCCCAGGAGGTGCTGGCTTACTGGCAGGAACACCATATCTTTCAACAATCCGTTGACAACCGGCAGGGCAGTCCTGCTTTCACCTTTTATGAAGGACCGCCCTCGGCCAACGGTACGCCCGGCATCCACCACGTGATGGCGCGGGCGATCAAAGACATTTTCTGCCGCTACAAGACGCTCAAAGGCTACCAGGTGAAGCGCAAGGGCGGATGGGATACCCACGGGCTGCCCGTAGAGCTACAGGTAGAAAAGCAATTGGGTATTACCAAAGACGATATTGGCCGCCATGAAGACGGCAAAAAAATATCTGTAGAGGAATACAACCGGCAATGTCGCCAGGCAGTGATGAAGTTTAAAGGCGAGTGGGATGACCTGACACGCCGCATGGGCTACTGGGTAGACCTGGACAACCCCTACATCACCTTTGAGCGCGATTACATGGAAACGCTCTGGTACCTGCTCAAAAAGCTCTACGACAAAGGACTGTTGTACAAAGGCTACACCATCCAGCCCTATTCCCCGGCAGCCGGCACGGGTCTGAGTTCGCATGAACTGAACATGCCCGGCACGTACAAAGAAGTGAAAGACACCTCCATCACGGCCCAATTCAAGATCACCGGTATGGAAAAAGACTACCTGCTGGCCTGGACGACCACGCCCTGGACGCTGCCCGCCAACTCAGGCATTGCGGTAGGCAAAGAGATTGATTACGTCAAAGTAAGCACTTTCAACCCGTATACCTATCAGCCTGTCAATGTCATTCTAGCCAAAAGCAGGTTTGAGGGGTATTTTAATCCGAAAGCCAAAGATGTAAAACTGGAAGATTACCAGCCGGGTGACCCGCTGATCCCTTATCAGGTAACGGATACTTTTAAGGGAGACACGCTGGTAGGCATGAAGTACGAACAACTCATGCCCTACGTGCCACTGCCCGACCCGGCGTTTACGGTCGTAGCAGGCGATTTTGTCACGACCGAAGACGGTACAGGGCTGGTGCACTTAGCCAAAACTTTCGGCGCCGACGACTTCCGTGTGTTGGAACAACACGACATACACGGCGTGATGGTACAAGACGAGAACGGCAAAGAATCGCCTATTGTCAACAAACAAGGGAGGTTTGTCGCAGAAATCACAGACTTTGCCGGTATGCCTGTGAAGAACTACGACGACGAAGACGAAAGCGACCCGTCGTATAAATCTACCGACGTAAAGATCGCCATCAAGCTCAAAGAAGAGAACAAAGCCTTCCGGGTAGAAAAATACGTACACACCTACCCGCACTGCTGGCGTACCGACAAGCCGGTGCTGTATTATCCGATGGAGTCCTGGTTTATCCAAACGACGGCGATAAAAGACCGGCTGGTAGCGCTCAACAAGACCATCCACTGGAAGCCGGAATCTACCGGCACGGGCCGCTTTGGCAACTGGCTGGAAAACCTGGTCGACTGGAACCTGAGCCGCTCCCGCTTCTGGGGCACGCCCCTGCCGATCTGGCGCACCGAAGACGGCGCGGAAGAAAAATGCATCGGCTCGGTCGCCGAACTAAAAGAGGAAGTAGCACGTGCTAACCAGGCGTTTGCCGATGATGAAACGCTGGTGCGCAAAAACAAAGAAGCCTTAGCCAAGGAAGACCTGCACCGCCCGTATGTAGACGACATCGTGCTGGCCAGTGCGCAGGGACAACGCATGTACCGCGAAGCGGACCTGATCGACGTCTGGTTCGACTCCGGCGCGATGCCGTATGCGCAGTGGCATTACCCGTTTGAAAATAAGGAAGTGTTTGAGGCAAACTACCCGGCAGACTTTATCTCCGAAGGCGTAGACCAGACGCGCGGCTGGTTCTTTACCCTGCACGCCATCGCCGGATTGCTCTTCGATAGCGTAGCGTTCAAAAATGTGTTGTCTACCGGGCTGGTATTAGACAAGAACGGCAACAAAATGTCGAAGCGGCTGGGCAACGCCGTAGACCCTTTCAGCACGTTGGAACTGTACGGACCGGACGCTACGCGCTGGTATATGGTCGCCAACGCCAACCCCTGGGACAACCTGCGCTTCGACCTGGAAGGCATACAGGAAGTGTCGCGCCGCTTCTTTGGCACCTTGCAGAATACATATGCTTTTTTTGCCCTGTATGCCAACTTAGACAGCTTTACCTTTACCGAAGCCGAAGTGCCCCTGGCAGCGCGAACGGAAAGCGACCGATGGATCATCTCCAGGCTCAACAGCCTGGTGCAGGCTGTAGACGAAGCCTATGAGAGCTACGAGCCTACCCGCGCCGCCCGCCTGGTGCAGGACTTTACCGTAGACGACCTGAGCAACTGGTACGTGCGCCTGAACAGGAAACGCTTCTGGCAGGGCGCATACGACAAAGACAAACAAGCCGCCTACCAGACGCTGTACACCTGCCTGGTGACCATCGCCAAGCTGGCTGCGCCTATCGCGCCGTTTTATACGGACCGTCTGTATCAGGACCTGAACAAAGTGACCCGGCAGGAACCTTTTGCCTCGGTGCATCTGTCGGACTTTCCGAAGGTAGACGAAGCGGCCATTGATACAGACCTGGAAGCCAAAATGCAGTTAGCACAAAACGCTTCTTCGCTAGTGCATTCCCTGCGCAAGCAGCATACGATCAAGGTGCGGCAGCCGTTATCTAAGATATTAATTCCGGTGCTGAATGAAGAATTCAAACGCCGTATACAGGCGGTAGAAAAACTGATTTTGTCGGAAGTGAACGTAAAAGACATAGAATATATTGACGATACGTCGGGCATCCTGGTCAAAAAGATCAAGCCTAACTTCCGCAAATTAGGGCAGCAGTACGGCTCCCGGATGAAAGATATTACGGCGGCTATCGCCAAGATGGGGCAGGAGGAGATCAACAAGCTGGAGCAGCAGCAGCAGTACGAACTGGCCTTGCCCGGCGAAGCCATACAGTTGACGGCGGAAGATGTAGAGATCACTTCGGAAGATATTCCAGGCTGGTCGGTTGCGCGCGAAGGCAACCTGACGGTGGCCCTGGACATCAGCATTACCGAAGAACTCAAAAAAGAAGGCATTGCCCGCGATTTGGTCAATAGAATACAGAACCTGCGTAAAGATATGGGAATGGATGTGCAGGACAAGATCAGGATCAGCCTGGAACCGGGTGATGCGCTGGTAGAGGCAGCCGTACAAACTTATAAAGACTATATTTGCGCTGAAACCCAGGCCCTGAGCTTAGAGCAGACATCGCTGGATGGAGATGCTAAAACGCTCGAACTCGATGAGGTGCAAGTAAAGATAAAGATAGAACGTTGATTGTGTTAGGGTGTTAATGTGTTAAAGTATTGAGATTATTCACTCAAGACTTTAAACTTTAACACTTTCGCACGCTAACACCTTAACACAAAAAAGAAAACTGTGAAATATCTGAAATATTATCTGCTGAGTTTGGCCATCATTGCGCTGGACCAGACTGTCAAGCTACTGGTTTATAATAACATGGAAATGGGACTGATGGGACAGATCCCGGTATTGGGCAACTGGTTTAAGTTGCATTATACGTTGAACCCCGGTATGGCTTTCGGAATGCAGTTAGGTTCCGAATACGGCAAGCTGATCCTCACGGTCTTCCGCCTCTTTGCGATGGTAGGCATTGCCTATTACCTGTATGTGCTGAGCAAGCGGGGTGTACATAAAGGGCTCCTCTGGTCGGTCGCCCTGATCCTGGGCGGAGCGATCGGTAATGTCATTGACAGCGCGTTGTACGGCGTTTTGTTAGACAATGCGCCTTATGGCTCCAGCACCCCCTGGTTTCATGGGCAGGTGATTGATATGTTTTATATAGACATCTGGGAAGGGCAAGTAGCCGACTGGGTACCTATCTGGGGTGGGGAGTTCATGGCGTTGTGGCCCATTTTTAATATTGCCGACGCTTCCATCTTCGTAGGCGTAGCCATCATCCTGATCATGCAAAATAAGTTCTTCGGCACTGAAAAAGAACACTACGACGAAGCCCCTTCGCCCCAGCGGTACGAGAACCAGTCTAATTGAAATGAGGGTTAAAACATATTGGGAACATCATTACCGTAACAAGGTTTCTTGCAAAGGGAATGCGTGAAGGTGACACGTATAATTTATTAGCCAAAAAGATACAGTACAAATAAACACACCAGTGTGTTTATCCAGTCGTTGGCATTCATTGTAAAGAGCTCGAAACAATATGAAGAAATTTGGTTGTGCATTAATGATTTTACCCGCAATAGCGGTTGTCTTTTTTATGGTAAAATTTAATGGCGTAGGCCCTGTTGTAGGAACTACAATGTGGATTGTTTTTTTTATTGGATTATGGATAGCTAATGCAGGAAACAAAGAAGTGGAAAAGGAAAGGAAAGTGAAACCTGAAATAAAAAGTCAAGAGCCAATCAAAACAATTACTAAGCTTCCAGTCAAAAATTATAACCCTATAAAAGAAACTCTCGAACATCAAGTTCAAGAACTAGTGTTTAATTGCGTAAGTTAACTATATTATTTTTCAGTTGACTTCCTTTCACCTCTCTTTTCTTCCAAACAAATGGCTTACAGTACTCATTGTAAGCCTTCGAATAAGCTTCAATCTGCTCTCTAAGTTCTTCCTTT
>JBBSNI010000183.1:0-10451 GCA_038232695.1 Cytophagales bacterium | reverse complement strand
GCACTCCCCTCAAAGCGGATACGAGTCGGCTAAAAGCGGAGTGCAGTCAGCAAAAAGGTGACTCGTGTCCCTTTTGAAGTGGTCGGGGTACTTCGGAAGTGGGTAGGGGTACTTCCGAGGTACCCCTGCCTGCCTTTTATAGCTCTATCAGTATAGTTTTCCTCCTTACCCTGGTCTGTGACCCACAGACCTACCTCCAATGTGTCCTGTGAGCCACAGGACACGGGTATTCCCCTACCTTGGTCTGTGACCCACAGACCAATCTCCTCTTTCCCTGGTCTGTGACCCACAGATCAGTCACAGGACATGGGTATTCAGGCAACAAACAGCAAACAGCGCGGCAGGCACTTCGGCAGAAGGATGTTCCAGTTCTACCACCAGGCTATCCGTAACGACAGGCTCCTGTAATGCTATGCTGTTAATGGTTTGATGATTATCTTTTTTCTCATAAAGGACATTCCCCTTCTCATCGCAGATGCGATAGTTCCGCACACAAAAAGGCATGACAGCCTCCGGGTGCCCCATCAGAGACGATTCCAGCGGATGGTCAAAATCCGTATCAAAATGCAATTGTATCCGGGAGATTTTCTGAGGCTCCTCCCATTGCAGGCGTATCGTTGGAGCAGGATCGCTTGGGTCGGCTGCCCAGGCGTTGGTCTGGTGGGTAGGACGGGTAAAACCGTTGGTCAGGTTTTCCGGCGCATAGGCTGCGATGGCTGGCGTAATGTGCAGGCCCAGGTTATGTCCTTCCGGGCGACGCCCCGGCGTCCAGAACTCAAATTGCTCTATGCCTATGCCTTCCGGCGGCTCTTGCCGGCCGTTGTTGGAAACGGCTTGGTGGATTTTGTTAAAGACGGAAAGTACGCCCGTGAGCCTGCGGCTACTTCCTTTGAGCCATACTTGTTCATTTTTCAAAAAAGTAATAAAAGCATACTGATCCTGCCGCAGCGTGTGCTCGAAATTGATGTCCAGATACTGTTCTCCGGCCGGCAGCAGAAATTCCCGCCGGGCAAGCGTCACATCCGGCGTATGGTTCTTTTGTTTCTCGCTGATCCTGAGTTCGCAATGCAAGGTAGTAGCCTCCGATGTCTTTAGCGGTATGCGGTAACGGTAGTTGACGCCTGCCCGCAAAGGCAGCATCTGCGCAACGCCTTTGTCCAGCAGCATCCAGGGACCGTCTGCCGGTACGTCTGTAATCTGCAAGGTGCTGGAAACGCTGACGGAAGCCTTTCGCGCCAGGTTTTCCTGGAGCGTCAATGGCACGCCGGGAATACTTTGCCCGCTGACATTAAGCTGGTCTTGCAGTTCTTTGATCTTCTCCTGCTCATAAAGCTGCGCCGGAAACAGCTTGTAGTGCTGACACAACACAGCCGCCATGCCTACCGCCTGCGCCCCATGCGCACAGGTAGCCATCACCCGCGAAGAGCCAAAGGCAACGTGAGAAGCGCTGATGATGCGCCCCGCTAAAAACAGGTTGTGAATGTCGCGGCTGTAATAGCAGCGGTAAGGGATTTGGTAAATACCTTTGCTGTGCCACTGGTTGCAGCCCATCTTCTCGCTGTACACCCCGTCGGCAGGATGCAAATCCAGCGACCAGCCGCCGAAAGCAACCGCGTCTTCGTGTTCTCTTTGCTCTACCACATCTTTCTGGCTGAGCATGTAATCACCGTGGAAGCGGCGGCTTTCCCGCTTGCCCGGGATGGTGCCTACCCATTCCAGCGTCAGATTTTCGGCTTCGGGAAATTGTCCGCTGTTTTTCACATGATGCCAGATGCCGTAGACCACCTTCCAGAGTTCCCACTTGATCTGTTCTGCCTGGTGAATGGTGTCCATGCGCCCGCCATATTCTACCCACCAGAGCTTGCAGCCATGATCCTGCAACTGGTAGTTGCGGATGCGGGGCAGTTCGCCGGCGTCCTGCAAGGCATAAGCTGGCGGCACAAAACGCACCGGCTGCCCGGTGTCTTTGGTATAAAAGTAAATGGAATGGCCCAACAGTTCGCCATAGTCCTCTACGTCAGGCGCAAAACCTTCGCCGAATTCCTCAGCAGGTTCGGCGCCCATTCGGAAAGAGGCTCCTGCCATAAAAGCTACCACACCATCGCCGGAAGCATCGCAGAAAAGCGGTGCCGAGAGTTGATACTCCGTAGAATTCTGACTGCAAAAGGCTTTGATGCTTTCAATCAGACGGTCTGATTTTTTGCTGACCTCGTACACGGCCGTGTTCAGCAGCAGGGTGATGTTGGGTTCCTGGCTTACCTTTTCCAATAGGATAGTGTCGAAGATAACCGGGTTGCCTTCTTTGTTGCGGTACACATTTTCCAGCAGCAGCTCATCGATAACGCCGCCTTCCCGCGCCCAGCGGTTGTTGTTGCCCATGTGCGAGGTAGCGCCTAAGATCCACAAGCGTACTTCGCTGGAGGCGTTGCCGCCCAATATCGGACGGTCCTGCACCAGCACCACTTTGGTACCCTCCCTGGCTGCGGTGATGCTGGCGCAAACGCCCGCCATACCGCCGCCTACGATCACCAGGTCTGCTTCCAGGGCAACGCTTTTTTTCCGTCGCACTTCTTCAGTAAACTTTTCTTGGATCATGCCTGTGCTTTTTAAGTATATTGACTTTTTTTAATTTGCTGACCTGCACCATCATCACACTGCCCAGCAGCAGGATCACCAATCCGGTGCCGACGACCAGGCCGGTAGCAAAGTCGGCCAGGAATCCTAAGATGATCATCAGGGTACTAATGGCTACGATGCCGGTAGCGATGATCTGTAGGGCTCTGAGGTTTTCCGGCGTCGCTTCCAGATCGACACTTTTCTCTGTCAGTGTATCATCACCAAAGACAAGCGTATATCTTTCGTCGGTGTGTTTCTTCAGGGCATAATAGGCTTCAAATCCAGCCAACAAAAGCACCGGCAGCCCTACGCCTACGGCCATTTCCCCCGCTCTGTCCAGCCCAAACTCCAGCAACGCAGGACTGATAAATTTGAAGAATACATTGATACCCAAACTAATCAGGGTCGTACATAAGATACTAAAGCCTGTCTGCCTGCGGGAAAACATCGCCCAGACAGGGGGCAGATACAAGGCTCCGCCTGTGAGTGCCGCTACGGTGAGCACCACTTCTACAATACCTCCCATAGAAGGCACCAGCAGGGCTACCAGGATCGTCAGCACACCAAAACCCAGGGTGGAGCCACGGGCTACCTGCATATTTTTTTTGTTACTACTACGCGGAAAAAAATGCTTGAAAATATCGTTGGTAAATACGCCGGCGGCAATGTTGAGGGTCGTGTTGACAGAACTGGAAGTGGCAAAGATCATCCCTCCCAGGATAAGACCCAGCATACCGGCCGGCAACACCGCTTTGCACATCATCAGGTAAGCGCCTTCGTCGGAAAGCCCTTGCAGATCGGGATTGATCACCCGGTAGATCATAGGCGGCAGCATCCAGATGACCGGGCTGATGATGTATAAGGCACCAAAAAGCCAGCCTACTTTCCTGGCTTTTTGGGGACTGGCCACGCTGGTATACCTTTGCACATAGGCCCAGTTGCCTCCGATAAATACCAGGTTATACAGGCAGAAGGCCAGCATGAAACCCCAGGTGTATTCCCCGCCGGTGAAAGCGAAAAAACCTGCCGGTGCCGCTTGTATGTGCCTAATTTGTCATGATTGTGCTTTATTTTCTGTTAACTTTAATAAAAAAGTTTTCGGAAACGGTTTCGGAAACGTTTTTCTTTTCCGGAAACGTTTCCGACCTTGTGAACTCACCTTGTGTCCTTCGTGTCTACCCTTTGTGTTCCTTGTGTTTAAAAAGACTTAAACACAAAGGACACAAAGGTTTACACAAGGGGCACTAAGAATAGAACAGTATGACAGAGAATGAGATATCGAAGGTGGTCTTTGACTGTGCTTTGAAAGTGCATCAGACTTTAGGACCAGGGCTTTTGGAAAGCGCTTATGAGGAGTGCTTGTATTTTGAACTTAGAAAAACGGGATTATTGGTTGAAAAGCAAAAGCCGTTGCCTTTGATTTATGAAGATATAAGGTTAGAGGTAGGATACAGGGTGGATTTGTTCATAGAGCATAAATTCATCGTAGAAGTAAAATCGGTAGACGTCCTGAACGATGTGCACCTTGCGCAGGTGTTAACCTACCTGAGACTTTCTAATTGCAAATTAGGAATGCTGATCAACTTCAACGTCGTCCTGATCAAAAATGGTATCCGAAGAATCATCAACGGAACCCTCTAACCTTTGTGTCCTTTGTGTAAACCCTTGTGTCCTTTGTGGTTAAGTTTTTCTAAACACAAGGAACACAAAGAATTGCACAAAGGGCACTAAGATAGATTATGAAAAGAGTAACTATTAAAGATGTGGCGCGGCGGCTGGATGTGGCTGTTTCTACCGTTTCGCGGGCTTTTAATGACAAGTACGATATTCGTAAGGAAACCCGTGCGTTGATCCTGCAAACGGCTGAAGAAATGGGCTACCATCCCAATCATATCGCCAAAAAGCTGATCCAGCAAAAGACGTTCAACGTAGGCGTGGTCGTGCCTGAATTTGTGAATGCCTTTTTTCCCGAAGTGATCATCGGCATCCAGGACGTGCTGATCAAAAAAGGCTACCAGGTGCTCGTGATGCAATCCAACGAATGCCATACGACAGAACTGGAAAATGTAAAAACGCTGGAAGACAACATGGTCGACGGGCTGATCATCTCCTTGTCCAGGGAGTCTCACAACAATGAATACTACATCCGAATGCTGGAAAAGGGTTACCCTATGGTTTTCTTCAACAGGGTAGACGAAAAGATTGCCGCTTCTAAAGTCGTTTTCGACGATTACAAATGGGCTTACTTTGCTACGGAGCATCTCATCAAACAGGGCTACCGCCACATTTACCACCTTTCCGGTTATCAGCACCTGAGCTTATCCGGAAACAGGATCAAAGGTTTCCGCAAGGCTATGGATAAGTTTGGGATTCCTTACGACAAAAGCCACATCATAGAAACCGGCTTTCTGATGGAAGAAGGGCAGGCCGTGATGGAGCAACTGATCGCCAGCGGAAAGCTGCCGGACGCTATCTTTGCTGCCAATGATCCTACGGCGGTCGGCGCGATGAAAGCCATCAAAAAAGCAGGGCTGAAAATCCCGGAAGATATTGCTTTGGTCGGTTTTTCAGAATCTAAAATGGCCGAGGTGGTAGACCCGCCCCTGACAAGTGTCAGCCAACCTACCTTTGAGATGGGTAAGCAAACTGCCGAACTGCTGATCCGGCAAATTGCTGCTGACGGCTTTGGCCGCCCTGAAACGGTGGTGCTGGATGGTAGACTTAACATCCGGGGTTCTTCTGGGATTAAAACTTAAATCATGTAAACTTAAACGCCAAGGGCACAAAGGGTGACACCAAGGACACAAAGATGTATTCTGCTTTCTTTGTGCCCTTTGTGTCCCTTGTGGTTCAGTAACCACTTCCCAAAGTACTTTAACACAATAACACCACAACACCTGAACACCTTCGCACATTAACCCATTAATACCCCGGATTCTGTTGCCCTTGCAGCGCGGGGTTGGCATCTATCTCCCGCTGGGGGATGGGCAGCACCAGTAGGTTGGACGTCCAGGGATATTCTCCCAACTGGGTGATGGTCGCCTGCCTGCGCTTGATGTCGTGCAGGAAGTGGCCTTCAAAGGACAACTCCAGCTTTCTTTCCAGCATAATATCCTCAATGGTAGGCGCTACCGGGGCAGCCAGTGCATTGGCACGGGTACGAAGCACCTGCAAGTCGGCACCTGGCGTGTTGGGCCCTACCTGTACGCCTCCTGCCAGCAGGTTGCCTTCTGCCCGGATCAGGTACATCTCTGCCAGCCGGATCACCGGGATGTTAGCAAACTGGTCGCGGTACTTGCCGCTGAGGGCGTTGCCGCCTTCTTCGTAAATCAAAAAGTTCAGGCGGTTGTCGGTAGAGTCGTACAGATCCAGATGTTCGCCCTGGATGCGGATGTCCCGCCTGCCGTTCAGCCCTCGGGCTGCATAGAAGGTTTGTAGGGAGTTGACCCCGTCCTGGTTGGTCACCTGTATGGCAAAAATATCTTCCGAAGAGTTTTCTGCCTGGTTGAAGGCACGGTCTACCCGGTCTACCAGTTGGAAGGGACCGTTCTCGATGATATCATTGCCAAGCATCCGCGCCTGGTCGTACTCCCGGCGTTGCAGCCTCACCCGGGCCAGCATGGCTTCGGCAGCCCATGAGGTAGCAAAGATGTCTTTACTACCGGAACCGAAGTTTTCTGGCGGCAGCAAGGTGGTGGCCTCTGTCAGATCCTTTACGACCTGGTTGTAGACCTCCAGCACTGTATTGCGCGGAATATAGTTGGCCTCCGGATTATAGGTAAGGTCAGTGGGCGTCAGCTTGAGCGGCACACCGGGGTTAGCTGCCGGGTCGCCATCGGCCCAGTCTCTGGCGTACAGACGTATTAGCTCGAAGTAGAGCGCACCGCGGATAAACTTGGCTTCACCTTCAAACTTGGCGCGTTGCTCTTCGTCAGCTTCCCGGTCCAGGTTGGCCAGTATCTCATTGCTTACGTTGATTGCCTCGTAGGCAGCCGTCCAGGTCACTTCGGCCTGCCCGTTGATCGCTGTGGTTTCTTTTCGCCAGAATTCCCGGGGGTCAAAGAAACTACCGGCCCATCTGACGTCGCCGTTAGTGCCCAGCAGGTCGGAAGTCATTTGTATCCAGCCGCCGTAGAGGTCATCGTCGGAGAGGCGGTCGTAAGCGCCTACCACCAGTCCTTCCAGGTACTGACGGGAGTTAAGCGCTGTGTTTCTGCTGATGTCATTCTGCGGCTCTATATCCAGGTTGTCCGCACACCCAGCCAGCAGCAAGCCTGGCAAGGTGATCATTCCTAATAATTTACTATATCTGTTTTTCATCGTATGTCAATGTTTAGAATCCAAGTTTTACGCCTACGGAAAATGTTTTGACTTGCGGTGCGGCATAGAAGTCATTGCCCTGCCCGATGTTGCCTGATAGATAGTCGGTATTGACTTCCGGGTCGTTCAGGTCGTACTTCGTAAATGTCAGCAGGTTTTGGGCCGACACGTAGATGCGCATGTTCTGTAGAGAGAGTCTTTCGATCAGGCTCAGGGGCAGGTTGTAGCCCAGCGTCAGTGTCTTCAAGCGTACGAAAGAAGCATCCTGCAGGTAGCGGGAAGATTCTTTGTCGCCATTGCCGGAAAATAAACGGGCTTCCGGTACGTCGGTGATCTGTCCGGGCTCCCGCCAGGCATCTTCCAGATCTTGCACTAGTTGATTGTCAAAATAGGCAAAGTCGGCACGTTGGAAACGTCCGCCGCCATTGTATACATCATAGCCCTGTACAAACTGAAACAGAAAGCTCAAATCCAGTCCTTTGTATGACAGATTATTGGTGATGCCCCCTATCCAGTCCGGATTAGGATTGCCCACAATCACTCTTTCTACCAGACTATAGTCGTTGGTCACTAAGCGGTCGCCCAAGTGGTTTACCTGGAAGACATCACCATCGCTGATCTCTGCTTCGGTAGCGTCGCGGTTCAGATACCACAGCGCATCCCCATTGTCGGGGTTAACGCCTGCGTATTCCTGGGTAAAGAAGACGCCGATCGGCTGCCCTTCTACCGCCCGGTTGACATAGCCGCCTGTGATGACATTATCATCTAAGTCGGTGATCTTGTTCCGGTTGCGTGCAAAGTTAAGCGAAGTAGACCAGCTAAAATCACCCGTTACGTTGGTAGAGTTGATCAGCACTTCGAATCCCTTGTTCTCCAGTGCCCCCACGTTGACAAACTGGGTCAGGAAGCCGGACGTACCCGGTACGTTAGAGTTCAGCAACACATCCCGGGTATCTTTGATATAATAGTCCAGTTCGCCGGTGATCCGGTCGTTGAACAAGCCAAAGTCAATCCCGATGTCTGTTTGCAGGGTCGTTTCCCACTTCAGGTTAGGATTGGCAAGCTGTTGGGGCACGATCCCCCCCAATACATCATAGGTTTGGGCACGGTAGGTTCCCAGCGAGGCAAAGTTTTCGGTAGGCGCATTACCGGTTAGCCCGATGCTGGCTCTTAGTTTTAAGAAACTCAGGGGCGTAAGGGATTCCATAAAGCCTTCTTCTGTCAGGATCCATCCGGCAGAAGCGGCAGGGAAGAAACCATACCTTTCATTGCTACCAAATTTGGAAGAACCGTCTACCCTGCCACTCAGCGAGAGCAGGTATTTGTTGGCAAACTTATAGTTAGCCCTGGCAAAGTAAGACAGAAAAGAAAAATCTGTGGCCTCCGAATCACCGGCGATAATGATAGAAGCGCTGGTCAGTTTCCTGAATACATCCAGCGGAAACGTCTGGGCTTGTATGTCGGTTTGGTCTTCGGTAGAGATCTGATAGCTCATCCCTGCCACCACTTCCAGCCCATGCTGTTTGAAGTTGTTGGCATACGTAAAGAAGTTGTTGGTAGAATAGTTCTGCACGTTGACCCAGCGCGACTCGCCACCTCCATTAATGTATCCGGTGTTAGAGTCCACCGCACGTCCGCTAAAGCGTTCTTCGTTCTGCGTCAGAATGTCTGCGGCGGCTTCTGTGCGAAAGGTTAGGTTTGGCACCAGTTCGATGCTGGCAAACACATTGCTGATGTTGCGGAATACCGTGGTGGTAAAGCTGGAATTTTCTTTGGTGAGCAGCCCGTTGAAGTACACCGTGCTGGTATTCAGGTTGCCCTCTTCATCGCGGAAGGGTTGTATAGGCGGCAACGCCAGCAACTGCATGGGTGTGCTAAACTCATTGTCGTCTGTCAAACGATCGTTGACAGACCTTGCCAGGCTAAAGTTAACACCAAGCGATACTCTATCAGATACTTTGTGATCCACATTAAGCCTGCCGCTGATGCGCTTGAAGGCATTTCTGATCAGAATACCCTTTTGGTCAGTATATTGCAGGCTGGTATAAAACTGGGTTTTTTCATTACCGCCGTTGGCTGAGACGTCTATTTGGTCGACACCGGCATCGTCGCGGTAGGCCTGGTCTGCCCAGTTAGCATTTACATCCGGGCCCCAACCGTCTTCTCCCAGTTCAAAGTTAAGCACCTCCTCAAAGGTTAGTCCGGGCTCTCCATAGTAAAAGTCGCCAAAGCCGGAAGCCGGGTCGTCTTGCTTGATGATAGCATCTTCATTCTCAAAAGCTTCCCGGAAGCCTGCCAGGTATTGCGGACCGTTCAGCCAGTTGGCTTTGCGCGTTGGGCTGCTCCAGCCTTTCAGGTAGCCTACGTTGAACTGTGTCCTGCCTGCCTCACCGCGTTTGGTGGTGATGAGTACCACGCCGTTGGCTGCCCGCGAGCCGTAGATAGCCGAAGCAGAAGCATCTTTGAGGATCTGTACCGATGCTACATCATTGAAGTTGATGTCTGACAGTGGGTTGGTAGGCGCATCGGTGCCCGATAGGTTATTGGACGTAATGATCACACCGTCTACCACATACAAAGGTTCGTTGGAGGCGCTCACGGAAGCCGCACCGCGTACCCGCACCTTGATGGCTTGCCCCAGCTTACCGTTGCCAGCTTCTATAAACACACCAGCCGCCCGGCCCTGCATGGCTTGCTCCAGGCTGGGCACGGGAATATCCTGTATGTCGTCGCCCGACACCTGGGCGATGTTGCCCGTCACGTCCGTTTTTAGCTGTGTACCATAGCCTACTACAACTACCTCGTTGAGTTCCGAGATGTCGGGCACCATAGATACGTTGATGGTCGAGCGTCCGTTGATAGCTTCTTCCCTGGTGGTATAACCAATAAATGAGAAGGTCAACACCTCTGCATCGGAGGGTACCTGTAACCTGTAGTTACCGTCTACGTCGGTGATGGTACCCGTGGAGGTACCTTTCACGACCACGTTGACACCCGGCAGCGCGGCACCATTTTGCTCGCTGACTTTGCCGGATACGGTGCTGTTCTGCGCCTGCAAGCAGGCCAGGGATGTAAGCAGCACAAAACCCATACTGAGTAAAACTTTCTTCATACTTTGCTTTTTAAAATAACCTTTGGATAAAACAAGGCGGCAAGATAGCAAAATCATCAAAAAAAGTATCTTTTATTACTGGGTTCTTACATGTGTTTTTGTTTGGGAGGGAAGGAATCTAAGCGTATAAGCTTTGGCAATAACAGAAGGAGACGCTTTTACTTTATAGGAATAAGGGAAACAGGAAAAAGGAAACGGGAAACGGGAAACTACCTTTGGACACTTGATGGTAGAGATTGAGAGCAACTTATCCTCCTTGGCACTGGCGCGCGATCAATGTCATTAAGTTAAGGAATTCTACAGTACATTTTTCCTGTTTTTCATCAGAATAGGCTTTTTTCTGGTACGATACTTATCTTTATGGCGGGGATATTTCCTACCCGGTCTGATAGGCTCTACATGG
>JBBSNI010000182.1:0-10467 GCA_038232695.1 Cytophagales bacterium | reverse complement strand
TTAGGTGTTTAGGTGTTTAGGTGTTTAAGAAGAAACGCTGCCCTATCAACAGGGTTTTGTTTTTTACTTGAGCATTGAGTGTTGAATATTGAGTGTTGAGTGTTTAAAATATTCAATAATCAACCGGGCGCACTCAATATTCAATGCTCAAGGGAAAAAGCAAACAGCAACACAACTGGAAATACCTTCAGCCAAGCGAAGGCAAGGTAATGTCAAACCGGGTGCCTTCTCCCAGGGTAGAGTTCACACCTATCTGCCCGTTGAGTTTCAGTATAGTTTCTTTGGCAATATAAAGCCCTAAGCCGGAACCGGGATTCTGATGCGTGGCACGGTAGAACATATCAAACACTTTGTCCAGATGTTCTTTGCCTATACCAATCCCATTGTCCTCTACCAGGATCGTCGTTTTCTTTTTGAGGCACTGACGCTGATCTTTAAAAAAGGAGGAGAGGTATGTGGGCGTACATACCGGATGACGTTGGAGATCAAATTGTTTAGCACTACCGTCAAACGGCTTGGGTCTGTATAAAAGGTTCCTTTCTGATGAATGTCCAGCGACACCTCGATTTCTTTAGACTCAAGTTCGTGATTGTATGACGTGAGTATCTCCCGGATAAAGTGTTCAAAGTCAATGGCTTCGGCTTTGATATGCATCCGGGCGTTTCGGGAATAGTCCAGAATGTTATGGATAATGTGGTCCTGTTTGTGCAAACACTCTTCTACCAGTTTCAGCAGTTTACTGACCGTAGCATTTGTATTTTCCTGCCCGATCAGATCCACTAAGCCTAAAGCAGAAGAGATAGGCGACCGCAGATCGTGAGAAACCCGGTAGACAAAGTTATCGAGCTCGGTATTGGTCTTTTTCAGTATCTCATTCTGGTTTTTGAGTTGGATTTCAGCCAGAGCTTTTTCAGTAACGTTTTGTTTGATGCCTATCACTTTCGTGGGTTCGCCTTTTTCGTTGCGGATGACCTGGCTCATACTTCTGACAAAAAAGACCTCCCTAGTGTCCCACCGGAAAGACCTATATTCTATGTTAAAGCGGTCTTCGTGCTCCAAACAATGTACAAGGTACTGCATCACTGCCGGAGAATCTTCCGGATGAACGGCAGCTTTAAAATCATCTGTAGTGAAGGCTTTTTTTTCGTTCCACCCGTAAAGTTGATAGAAAGCCTTAGAGCAGTTCCAGACATGGGTTTGCAGGTCTACTTCATAAATTCCCAACTTACCGGCTGCTTGCGCCTGGTGCAGCGTGTTGCTTAAATGGTTGTTGACCACCCTGAGTTCAAGCTGTTTGACTACCTGCCGGGACAATATCTGAAGGGCAAACTTCTGGTCTTCGCTTAACGTTCTGGGTTCTTTGTCAATGACACACAAAGTGCCTAACTTATGCCCGGCGGGCGTTACGAGCGGCATACCTGCATAAAACCGGATATTAGGCTCGCCTGTTACCAACGGATTATCATGAAAACGTTCGTCCTGGAGCGCATTTTTAACCATCATCAGTTCATCAGACTGAATCGTATGGGCACAGAAGTCCAGGTTTCTGTGGGTTTCGTCTACCCTTAGACCTACTTTGACTTTAAACCACTGCCGGTCTTTATCAATCAGAGAGATCAGGGAGATGGACGTGCCGCATATTTGCGAAGCCAGGCAGACAATATCGTTAAAGTCCTGTTCTTCGGGGGTGTCCAGTATATTGTATTTGAACAGATCGCGGAGCCTTTCGCTTTCGTTATCTGTCAGGGGGGCAACAATCATAAGATTAAAAATAACAAAACGACGGAAGAATGTATAAAATTGGCATCTCCAGTTGATGACTGCCAAAATAATGATCTATATTGTTGAAGCAAACTTGAATAACTGGACGTTTTATCCGGTGTAAAATAAAAAAGGAATTTGATAAATTAAAACCTCACCTATGAAAAAATACTTTTATTATTTCTGTTTTGGATGGCTATTATTTTCCCTATGGCATTGCCAGAGCGCACGGGAAGATCAGCTACCTTCAGAAAATACAGCCACTGATTTTGCTGAGTTCTCGCTCCACAAAGGCACCAATATTTCACATTGGCTTTCTCAAAGCGACCGCCGTGGCGAAGCACGCAAAAATTTTTTCCTGGAAAAAGACGTAGCCTACCTGGCAGATTTAGGCTTCGATCATCTGCGCATCCCTATCGATGAAGAACAGATGTTCGATGAGCAGGGCAACAAAGAAGCCGAAGCCTTTGGGCTGCTCCATCAGGCGCTGGATTGGTGTCGCCAGCACGGGCTTCGCGCTATTGTAGACCTGCACATCCTTCGCTCTCACCATTTCAACGAACAAGAAAAACCGCTGTGGACTGATCCTGCCGCCCAGGAAAAGTTTCTTCAGCTATGGCGTCTACTATCGGACGAACTCAAACAGTATCCTACGGGGATGCTTGGCTACGAACTGATGAACGAGCCCGTGGCTGACGACCCGGAAGAATGGAACCAACTGGTAGCCCGTGCTGTACAGGCGCTGCGCCAGCAGGAATCTGAGCGCACGATCGTGATCGGTTCCAACCGCTGGCAGTCGGCAGCTACGTTTGATCAGTTGAAAGTACCTGCCGGTGATCCTCACATCCTGCTGAGCTTTCATTTTTACGAACCCTTTCTGCTCACGCATTACCACGCCAGTTGGACTGCCCTTGCCGACTATCAGGGACCGGTACATTATCCGGGTATGATGGTCACCCGGGAAGACCTCAGCAAGATGTCCAAAGCACAAGCGCAGCAGGCTGCCGCCTGGAGCCGCGTCTATACCCGGGATACCCTCGAGCAGATGATGCAAAAGCCTATGGCGGTAGCCAAAGCCCTGGACTTACCCCTCTACTGCGGCGAGTGGGGCGTGATCAGTCAGGCACCCGCCGAAGACCGCCTGCGCTGGTACGAAGATATGGTCGCTATCTTTGAGAAAAATAACATTGCTTATGCCAACTGGGATTATAAAAGCGGTAGCTTCGGTCTGGTCAACGATCAGGGGCAGCCTCAGCAGGACTTGGTGGATATTATTGCCCGGTGATGAAGGTGTTAAGGTAAGATGAAACCATCCCCTGGCATCAGGAATTGATTATTTTGATGTATTTATACTTGAACATTGAGTGTTGAGTGCGCCCGGCGCCCGGTTGAATATTTTTTAAACACTCAACACTCAATATTCAATGCTCAATGTTCAAGTAAAAAGTATCTAGCAACATATCAGCACGCTAACAATGGATGAATTTAATGCCTATGTGGCTGTCATTGCCACTTCTTTGATCATTATACTTTCTTATCTGTTCAACCTGGTTTCCAAGAAAACCAATGTTCCCAGCGTATTGCTGCTGGTGTTGCTGGGTATTGGCCTTAAACAGACTTCGCTGTACTTTGGCGTAGGCACAGGCGAGTACCTGCTCAATATCCTGGAATTATTAGGCATCATCGGGCTGATCATGATCGTGCTGGAAGCTGCCCTGGACCTGGAGATCGCCCAGGAGAAGTGGACGCTCATCTGGAAGTCTTTTCTGGTAGCGATGCTGGGGCTGGCTTCTATCTCGCTGGCTTCCGCTTATGTCATTCAATACTATTTTGTGGATGATTTCTTCACCGCCATGCTGTATGCTGTGCCGCTTTCTATCATCAGCAGCGCGATCGTGTTGCCCAGCGTAGGCGCACTGCCAGAAAAGAAAAAAGAGTTTCTGGTCTACGAGGCTACCTTCTCCGATATATTGGGCATTATGCTTTTTTACTTCCTGGTGGGTAATGCCGAAACGCAGCAGACACACGCCATCGTGCTGGACATTACCGGCAACATTGTGCTGACTGTTCTCTTGTCTGTAGTGGTTAGTTATGCACTGGTGCTTATTTTTCAGAAGCTCGATACGCAGGTCAAGCTGTTTTTGCTCATCTCTGTCTTGCTGCTGCTTTATTCTATTGGCAAGTTGTTTCACCTGTCTTCCCTGCTGATCATCCTGGTGTTTGGACTGGTACTCAACAACCATAAGCTCTTTTTCTTTGGGAAGTTGAAAAAGCTGGTCAACTCCATGCAGGTGAGCAGTATTTTAAGCAACTTCCGCATGGTGACGATGGAATCGGCCTTTGTGGTACGGACTTTCTTTTTTGTTATTTTCGGCATGACCATCACCGTCAGTACTATTTTAAGTTGGAAGGTTGCTTTGGTAAGCATCATCCTGTTAGGCATTTTGTATGTCTTCCGGTTTGTGCTGCTCAAGCTTTTTATCGGAAAAAATATTGTGACCCAACTGTTCATCTCTCCCCGCGGGTTGGTCACTATTCTGCTGTTTTTCAGCATTCCGCCAGAGATGCGCGCCGAACAGTTCAATGCCGGCGTATTGCTTTTTGTGATCCTGATCACCAGCATCATCATGACGCTTGCCCTGGTGCTTGGCGGCAATAAGATTGAACCCTACGAAGACTTCACCAGCAGTTACTGGCAAGAGGTAGACAAAGAAATTGACAACATAGAAACCTCTGAAGAGGATGAAGCGGAGAAGAAACAAGAAGTATCCTAATGATGAGCTTTGGGAAAAACACAAAGCCAGTATGGTCAAAGATGACGAAGGCACGTACGTGAACCTGAAAAACTTCAACCTGGCAGACCACGACCTAACCATGGAAGACACCCGGGTGCCGGGCAACCAAAGTCTGTCTACGACCAAAAACGGGAAAGAAGGCTACTTTCTCCAAAGTTCGCCTGGCGGAAGATTCCGCTTATTCAAAAGGAGATAATCTTTCAACTTTAATTGAAACAAAAAAAGCGGGTGTAACAACCCGCTTTTTTTGTGCTATGCCTGGAAACGCTAAAGCCTGCCACTCAGAAGAAAAGCAGGCAAATGATAGCGATAGTCAACAATATAGTACCTACCAATGTAAGCAGTGCATCCTGACGAGATGCGGGAGTATTTTGTGCTGTAGGGGGCAGCATTTCTCCGTGGTCGGCGGTGCCGAAATATTCGCCTTGCTTGTTTTCTTCTTCAAACACGGCAAGCAACTGTTGTATACTCATGATTGCAAAGATTAAGGGGGTAGTGAATAGTTTTTAACAATAAAAGGAAATTTTTAGATCATGTCAATAAAACTTATTAGAAAGTTTTAAAAAAATTTACATAGGTTTCTAAAAGCACATCTGGGAATGCCCCTATATCGTAGTAGGGAAACTTGAATCCTGCTTGGAAAGATTATATGTAATTTATGGCCTTGCCCTGACTTCTTTCAGCTTCATCGCCATCACTTCTGCTTCAGTATCAACCCAATGCTTCATCTTCTCGATAGCTTTTTCCGGGTTGCTGAGCCACTGTAGCGTTCTGGCCGATATGATCAGATCAAATTTTTCTTGGGATTCATACTCAAACAAATCTACATGAAGCAGTTCCAGGTTCGGTGTTGACCCATAGCTTTGCTTGCCGCTCTGAATGAACATACTTTACACATGATCGTATTGGTTTTAAGATGGATGTTTATTTTGTAGCAGGTAGGTGATGTTATTGTTCTGCCGGCTACGTTTCAACTTTTCTGAAGGTGCATAACTTTTGAGTACATCCTTCAACCTGGAAGGCGTAAGGGAAAGGCTTACAATGTAAGCGTACAGGCCAATTAAAAGTTGCTGACAGTTCTCGTGCCAACGAAGATGCCTACGATAGCCGGTGTGGTAATGGTAAGCAGGAAACGCCAGTTAATGGTATCATTCATTGTATCCCCAAGAAATCCCATGAATGAACCGCTTTTCCTTAAACGTTCAACTTTTTTGCTTTTAAAACAGTATCTCTTGAAATCTGGCGGATGGTTATTTCATCCGGGTTTTAACTTCCTCCGCCCCAGTTTTGCGTTGCCTTTTGCCGGAAAGTTTTTGGTTGCCAAACAAAAGGGCGTAGGTAACCCGCACCTGTCTTTCTGACCAATCATTGTTTCCAAATGTCCTGATGCCCAGTTCCGGCTGGTGATATTCCCATTCTCTTTTTCCAGCACTATTGGTGATGTCCTGCACAGTAATACTCAAGGAACTGCCGGATGGGAATTTCTTCCTGACCCCCAGGTTGAGATACGGATCGTTGAATTTGCGCTGGTCGCCCTCCAGGAACCGGCTCCTATACATTCCATCCATGCCTATTGACCAGTCATTTTTCAATAAAAAGGTAGTATTGAGTTGCACCGCATAGGTAAAAATATCATCTTCAAACAAAGCAGGCCGACTGGATTCATCCTTTACTTTATGGTAATAGGCATTCAGGTTCCAGGTCATTTCCCACCAGCGGGCAGGGGAAAGCGGAAAACTCAGGTTGGCTTCTATAATGTTTTCCTGATCGAGATTAGTGGGCACAATGGTTTGGAGATGCTTTTCTTTATCAATCGTATTGTAAAAATAGATTTGGTTTGCCCTGCTAAGATAGGCCAGCGACAAAATGACCAGATTACGTTGATAAGAAATCTTAAAGGTATTGGTAAAAGTAGGCTGGAGCTGAGGGTTGGCATAAATAATTAAGCTGGGGTCAAGTAAGAGAAAAAATGAGGTAAGGTGGAAAAAGGAAGGCCGGGTAATGGCGCGGTTGAAACCTACCTGGAGGGTGTTCACCGAATCTATTTTATAGTTCAGTCTGATTACCGGAAAAGGTTTCTTAAATGTCTTGTTAAAATCTTCCTTCTCTTCCCTGTCCAGCCGGTAGGTATAATGCTCATACCGTATTCCCAGTTCGGCATTGAGTTTTTCTGATAATTCCCCCTTAAAGGACAGGTAGGCAGCCAGAATCTGCTCCCTGATCCTTTCCTCGCTGGAGAACAGGTCGGGTTCTTCCCAATATTTATCATTGAGGCTATTCACGGAAGTGGTATTGAGGGTGCTGTTAAACGTGCCCTTTAGGCCTGTTTCCATTGTCCAGTCATCACCTAACTTATTCACATTGTCCAGGCTTGCTATCCAAAACTCCATAGGGGTGGAGCGGTCGTATGCGATGGTATGGTCCAGATCATCGTTATTCTGGAGATCTCCGGAATTACTATAGTGTATTTTGGCATAATCCAGGTTAAAATTCAGGTGGCTACCCGAACCCGTTTTTTGGAACAGGTTTGCATTGGCTGATAAGGAGGACATATCGGTTTTTGAGCCAAACAGGTAATTGCCTTCCCCAACCAACTCATCATTCACAAAGTCAAAAGACCTGCTATCGGCCCCCGATCCCCACACCTTTCCGGATATTGAGCCTCCCAGCAAAAAACCGATCACCGTCCTGCCATCAAAATCTACATCAAGGCCAAGGTTAGCCGCCTGCTGATTTTCACTGTAATTATTGAGCGTAACAAAGTTTTCGTGATAATAGTGATTCCCATGGTAGTCATATTCCCTGAAATGGTTTAACTCGTATTTATTTGCCCTGTTCCGGTTGTAATTATAATCTCCATACCAATTAAACTTTCCCTTACGGGAATTCAGGTTCAGGCTGAGCCC
Organism: Cytophagales bacterium; assembly: GCA_038232695.1. Classification (GTDB taxonomy): domain Bacteria; phylum Bacteroidota; class Bacteroidia; order Cytophagales; family Cyclobacteriaceae; genus JAJNNC01. The sequence goes on along the minus strand of JBBSNI010000182.1, from coordinate 3,005 downwards.
GGCCTTTTCCCGCTGGCCATACCCGCCTGTGAGCGCCACGCTGCCATTGGTGCCCTGTTGGTCGTTCTTTTTTAAAACAATATGGATAATACCGGCGGCACCGCTAGCATCATATTTGGCCGGTGGCTGGTGGATGATCTCAATTTGCTCAATGTTTTCAGCACGCATTCCCTGAAGCTGGGCCATAAGTACTTCGCCTGGTATGCGTTGTATTTTATCATTGATCATCACAAGGACTTCTCCCTTTGCATTCATGCCTATACGATTATTCTGCCTGTCCACAATAATCCCGGGGATTTTTTGCAGCAGTTCCAGTCCGGTATTTCCGCTCATCGAAGGGAAAGCGTCAATATTCATGACCATTCTGTCCTGTTTTAATTCATAAAGCGGCTTTTGGGCGGTAACCACCACTTCATCCAATTGCTTGGTATCTTCCTGCATTTCAACAGTGAGAAAGGGAAGAGATGCTTGCGCTTCCCCAATGTCCAGGGATGTATAGGTAGATTGATATCCGATCATCAAGGTATTGATCAGATAGCGCCCTGATGTTACCTTGTTAAAGGTAAACGCACCTTTCATGTCGGAGACCGTTCCACATGCCAGGGACGAATCTGCGGCATGGAGTAAAAGTATATTTGCAGAGGGCAGGGCATTTTCGGTGATATCCTGCACCCTTCCTTGTATGCTTATTTGAGCAAAGGACGCTAATGATACTTTCAGTAATAAGATGAGGATGAGGGCCGCTTTACGCGGTAAAGTTAATGGTTTCATGGCAACTTAAAACTCTACAGATTTAGTCACTATTGATTCTAAAGAAGTCATCGCACCATTTGCCGAAAGTGCCTTGTAAAGACCCAGTTTATCTCCCGTGATAATCAGGGGGCCAATCGCTGCCGCCCCCATATCATTGACAATCTTCCCTAATAATTCGTGTAGTTTGCTTTCATTAAGTTCCATGATAGTGTATACAAGCAGTTAGAAATCTTGCATGTTATTGTACCCGCTGACGTTCGGTTTCAGACCCTGACTTGACGTTTACTTCCTTGAGCTTTTTGTTGCCAAACGTTTTGGTGTGGGTGATATTCACTCCATCTTTCTGTTCACTTACTCAAACAAAGCGAACCCGCCAGGTAAATCAAATTATTGGGAGAATCCTCGTCAATTTTTAATGCCAGGTTTTTCCTTTTGCTCTTATCTATTCGTGAGTATTTTAACTCCGAATCGGCATATTGCCATGCCGCGTTAAATTGCTGCTTCATGGCTTCGGCTTCTTTGCTTTTATTTTGTGCTTTCAGGCTTTCATACAGTCCGTTCAGCGCAAATCCGTTTTTTGGCCAATAGTCCAGGTCTTCTTGGTAAATTTTCTCCGCTTCCGCATAATCTCCTGAAAGCATCAGGACGTTACCCAGCATATGCCTTACTGAAAAAAACCAGTCTGGGGGTTCGTTGTAGTTCAAGCTGTCTTCCCATTGAATAGCCTGCCTTAATAATTTCTTCGCAGGTTGATAATCACCCTTTCTAGTCAGTAATTCGGCTTTCAGAACATTGGATGCAATTTCACAAATCTGTGTTGCCGGATTGAGTCCCCATACGATAATTTTCTTTACGTTTTCAGATTCACTCAATTGATGAAGCGCGTCTAATTCATGTTGGGCTGCCTCCAACTTATCAAGGTTGGCATAGGCCATGCCTCTGGCGTAATGCCATATCGCCTGAGGATACACTAAATCGTCTTCGGGTTTCGGACAGGCAAGAATCTTTTCCCACTGTTCAAATTTTACCAACACATGAAAAGGAATGGTTAGATAATGCAACACGGTTTCGTAACCCGCTTCATGAAAATACTTTTCGTCCAGTATATCTACCGTTTTGTAGGCAGCTTCAATAGCGCGGGCGCCTCTGCCCTCCAAGGCAGCGGTAGCGGCCAGGAAATGGTAGTTGTGCGGATAGTATAATTGCGGATAAATACCTTGCGCTTTGCATTCAGCCACATATATACTGTCGGCGACCACTGCTTTTTCGTTGGCGATGGAAGCTTCGTGATAGTCTCCGGTATTGATATAAATGTGTGAAGGCATGTGCACCAAATGCCCTGCCGAGGGAACCAAGGTCTTTAATCTTTCTGCACTGGTCAGCGCTTTCTCCACATCGGGCCCTGCTTCCGTGGCGTGTAAATAAAGATGGTTGGCCAAAGGATTGTCCGGCTTGATGGCAATCACCTTTTCGAGCAATGCCACTACTTCGGGCGTCCAGGGCCGGGGTTCACCTCCTTTTTTGACATAAAAATCCCAGGGATGTATGTTCATCACCGATTCGGCATACAGGGTAGCCACAAAATCATGGTCAGGAAATTGGATGTATGCCTCTTTCATAGCAGCAGCATACCCCTCAGCATTGGTCATGACGGAGTCAGGTGGAAATTTGACCTGAATGGCTTTGATCACAGCCATTTCCCAGGGAGTGGCATTTTTACTGAACCTGACCGCGTTTTCAACCGCATTTTTAATTTCATTGATCTGACCCATATTATCGCCAGCGGAATTGTAGTTCGGGCCCAGTACGTAAGCAATGCCCCAGTAGCCCATCGCAAAGGTAGGGTCTTGTTTTACTGACTCGCGGAAAGATCGTTCAGCTTCGGCATGATTAAAAGCATTGGCCATGATGACTCCTTGCTTAAAAAAAAGCTGTGCGTATTTCGAAGGAGTCGTTACTTTGACACTATAGTTACCAATGTTTTCAAGAATAGGCGCTTCAAATGTTGGTTTCTTCTCCGAACATGTGGTCGACATAATGATCAATAGGGGCAGTAGTAGTTTAAGGTTTCTCATACTTTTAGTAGTGTATTGCCATCAAGTTGTGAAGAGTTTAGGGAGCGCAGAAAAATAAACCTACCCAAAGATAGTGGAAAACATGTAATTTAGCGAGATGGAAACACTATCACCTAATGTTATTGAAAGTTTTAATCTGGCCCTACAGAAACTGACTGGCTACGAACGACGCTCGTA
>JBBSNI010000181.1:0-10480 GCA_038232695.1 Cytophagales bacterium | reverse complement strand
TTTCATAGATGATCCAGGTAAAATTTCCTGTATACATTCCAAAATCCGCTTATGTTCTAAAAAATTGGATGTAATATAGTCTACATCTCTACAGAATATATTTTGCCTTGTTAAAGCAGATTGTTAGCTCAGCAGCAATTGCCATACTCTTTTATGATGATGTAGCTGGTTGTTGTATCCAAAGGGCTAATCCAATGCTTATGACAGACTATTTTTCTGCCTTCATTTTAGAGTGAACTTAGAAACTGATGTAGGTATGTAGAGACTGTTCGAATGTACCTTTGACCAAAGGTCAGCAAATACCAGTTAGATGGAGTACATATGGATAGCGGAATAAGCGTTATGGTATTTTTGAACCCCTCAACCCTTAATATTTCAGGATTAATAACAAGAAATGTTGGTGCAAATGTTGGTGCAATAAAAAAGCACTCACCAGAAAAAACTCGTAAGTGCTTGATGATCAGGAGCCCCCTGACGGGATCGAACCGCCGACCTACTGATTACAAGTCAGTTGCTCTACCAGCTGAGCTAAGGAGGCTTTTATTTTAAGGATGCAAATATAGTAATCAGGGCTTTCGGTGCAAACGAAAAAGGAAAGATTTTTACCGTATGTTTTGTAAAATACCTAATTGCGATTTGAGCTCTTCCAACTCTTGGGTTGCCTGCTCAATTTTCTTCTCAAAATCCGCTTTTAACTTATCGGCTTGCTTGGAGGAGGCAAAAAACGTAATGTTGTTCCCCCACAGCCCCACCTCTTCTTCCAGTCGGCTGATCTTCTTTCTCAACTGGCTTTCCCGGTGGTGCATCTTGCGGTCGGCGCTCGGACTGTTCTTCATGGCTGTCAGTTCGGCCTCCATTTTGAGTTCCTGCTTCTCCTGCTCATCCAGGTCAGATTGTTTGATAAATGAGCGGATGGCCTTGTCAAAACGTTCGTTGATACTTTTGATCGCATGGCGGGGCACAAAACCGATCTCGGAAAACTGCTCGCTGAGTGACACGAGTTTCTCAGGATCGTCCTCCTCTCCTGCTGCGATCTTTTCGATCTGCGCACAAATCTCTTTCTTAGCCTGCAGGTTTTGTTCGTATTCCGAATCCACCGCTTTGTGCTGAGAACGCCTTCTTTCGAAGAAATGATCACAGGCAGCTTTAAAGCGCTGGTACACTTCTTCCCGCACCCGCTCCGGCACCGGACCTATGTTCTTCCACTCCTGCTGCAAGTCTTTGTATACCTCCGCTGTTTTTCGCCAGTCGTCGCTCTCCTGCAGGCTTTGCGCCTTTGCAACCAGCACTTCCTTTTTCTTCAGGTTTTCTTCTTTCTTGTCATCCAGGCTTTTAAAGAATTCGCTCTTATGGGCAAAAAATTGCTTGAAATCCGACCAGAACTTCTTATTGACCTCCTTGGCACGGTCGCGGGGTATGCTACCGATAGCTTCCCACTTCTTCTGCAACGCCTGAATTTCCCGTGTCTTCTGATTCCAGGCTTTGATGCTCTCTGATTGAAAACCGGCAAAGGGCGCCGCTTCTTCACAAAGTTGCCGTTTGGCTTTCATATTTTCGTGCAGCTCTTTTTTAAATGTTTCTACATTTTCTCTGCGCCGGTCATGCACCTGGTCGGACGCTGTTTTGAACCGCTGCCAAAGCGCTTCCTGCTCTTCCTGCGGCACCGGACCGATGTGCTTGTATTCTTCGTGCAGTTCATCAAGCTGGCGAACGGCTTCCCGGATGTCTGCTACCTCAGACAAGGCTTCGGCTTTCTGGTAAAGCTCCAGCTTAGCTTCCAGGTTCTTGCGCCGGTCGAGCTCTTTGAGTTCGAAATAAATGCTGCGCTTGTCGTAGAAGCGGTCGAGCAACGCATTGTAATTCGCCCACAGATTGCGGGCATAGTGAGGAGGCACCGGCCCCAACGAGCGCCATTCCTTCTGAAGCTCTTTCAATGTGTTGATGCTTACCTGCGTCTCTTCGCTGTCTACCAGTTCCCTGAGTTTGTCAAGCACCTGCTGTTTGGCTGTCAGGTTCTGTGAGCGTTCCCGGTGTTGGCGTTGGTAAAGCTGGGTTTTTTTATCTTTGATCTGCCGGTAAAGGTGATAAAACTTCTCAGAAACGTCGTCCGGACGAAACTCAAAACCGTTTTCTTCTCCGCCTGTCTCTACAAATTTGTGCAACAATGCCAGGCGCATGGCTTCTTCAGTCTCATCAAAGCAAGCTTTGAGTTCCTGCGCTACGGCATCAGCTTGTTTGAGCTTTTCGTTGTTTACCTGGCGTTGTATCTCGCTGAGCAGTTCTTCCCTGGAATAATGACTATAGTCAACCTGATCTTCTTCTGTTTGGTCTTCCTCAGAAGAATCTTCTTCAGAAGAGCCTACTTCAACTTGCTGATGCTGATCTTCTTCAGACTGAACCTCTTGAGATGGTTTTGCTTCCGATGGGTCTTCTGCCTCCTGGTCTTCTTCAGACAAACGGGCCGTTGATTCTTCAGCAGGGTCATTGTGATCCCGGGCTGGATCCAAGCCTCCTTCCTGTTCCCGTTGATTATTTTCCGGAATTTCTGACATAATTTCTTACCATTAATGCAAACAAGCGGCACACGGCCAGGTGTATAATTACAAAATTAGCAAAAATTTAGTTTAGTCGAGGGTCTATCGGATAATTAGAGAACATGGCAAACCGCCCCCCCATGCTTCTGAGCACTTCACGCCACAACTGTTCGGGCGGTATACCAAAAACCTGGTGGGCGGTCGCCTGTTTGTGTACGATCCAGGAATTTTCTTTCAGTTCGTTTTCCAACTGACCGGCTGCCCAGCCGGAGTATCCCACAAAGAATTTAATATCATCGGGCGGAAGCTCGCGTGTGTTGATGAGAGAAAGCAATTGCTCAAAATCGCCCCCCCAGTAAATCCCATCGCTTAGCTTTTCGGCCTGGCTTGCCAGTTGGGGTGTTCTGTGAAGAAAATGCAGTGTATTCATCTGCACAGGCCCGCCGGTGAATAATATCTTATCATAACCGGCTGCTTCATCCAGGGCGTCTTCAAGATAAAGCGCAGAAGGTTTGTTCAACACAAAGCCCAGCGATCCCTCCTCATTGTGTTCGCAGAGCAACACAACTGATCGCTCAAAATTAGGATCGGGAAGAAAGGGTTCTGAAATCAACAGATCGCCCCGTGCGGGAGAAGCCATGTTATTGGGCATATATTTAGGTGTTCAGGTGTTCGAGTCGCAACGATGTTCTGGCATTAAGAGTTGAGTACTTTTATACTTTATTACATTAATACTTTCGCACTTTAACACCTAAACAAAGCACATGTTTATGCTCTGTTATTCTTTGATTCTTTTATATCCAACGTATTTCTTACTCCCTTCATTTTACCGGAACGGCAAGGATTGTATGCCTGCACTTGATCCTTTCTTATATTCATGCTTCACAGGTGGTAACCATGGTAGTCAAATATAGATTAAAAGCTTAACAGTCAAAGAGTTAATATCAATACGCCCGGTTTGATAAAACGGGTAATACCTGTCAGAAAAAGCAGGAGCCTGAACAGCCTCATCACGCTGAAGATACCCGGTCTGTGTTCGGTCTTGATAGGTTTATTACATAAAGCAGTTATCAAAATAATTTAAAGTTTTATTCCGGTTTTTGTTTCTCAAATTTTATTTATTTTCTTAACCATGAAAAATAAGACAGTCGCTACGCTTCTTGCCTTTGTACTGGGTGGCCTGGGCATCCACCGCTTTTATTTAGGGCAAACTAAAAAAGGGTGGCTCTACCTGGGCTTTAGCTGGACGCCCATCCCCTGGCTGCTCGGACTCATAGATGCGATCCGCTTCAACGGAATGAGCTATGCTGATTTTAACCGTAAATATTCGCTAAGGCACGCTTTCAGGAAAAAATTTGAGGACGAAGAATCTTTACACCTGGCGCACTTTGAAGCAAAACGGGAAGAAGAGCTCCTTCGTAAGATAGAAGCACTCAAAACCAAGGAAGCCATCAGGCAGTTTCTGGAAGATGCCAAGCAAAAAGGGGATTATCTTCCGCGCGTAGCACACGCCCGGGCACGCGCGATCCTGGAGGACAGGCCCTGGAAAAATGAAGACAGGCTTGACTAACTAAAATATTTTATGTAATAATGCCCTTGGTTTGAGAAGCATACTGTTTTTGTCTCAAACCCTGTTTTATCCAACTTACCTGCTAAACTTACTTTGTGTTAATTATGACGTATATGGATGGTGAGGTTTTTTGTTAAATCATACCTTGCCCTCATTATTTCGATTTAACTTTAATTTCATTCATGCAGACATTAAGTGTTACCATAGAAAAAAAAATAGAGAAGAAGTTTGAAAAACTTCTCATCGACTATGGTTACCAGTTTAGCAAGCGTTATATGTATGACGCCGCCGTAGAGGAAGTCGCTTTTATCCTGACAAGCGAAGAAGAGTTTGACCTGGTAGAAATAGGTATTTTGAACGAGTTTGCCCATCAGATCAAAAAGCTCGAAGATATAGAGATAGAAAACTACAAAGAAATCACCCGCCACGGCAAAGACCGCCCGGTAAAAGACAGAAGCCTGCTGGATCATTCCACGCTCAAACATAAAAACTGAAAGAGTTCTAAGTTCTGGGTTCTTAGTGCTGAGTTCTTAGTGCTGAGTTCTGGGTTCTTGGTTATGAGTTTTCTGTAACTCAGAATTTTTTACATAACGTTGTTTTTAAATTATTTTCAAATGGCTGCCATCAATAGATTTGAAGACCTTGAATGCTGGAAAAAATCAAGGATTTTGTGCCAGCAAGTTTATGAATCATCTAAACTGACCCAGGGACTGATTACCTATCTGAGCAACTCAGAAAGAAAAGGCTACAAACAAAAAACTTAGAACAGAGAACTCAGAACTTAGAACTCAGAACAGAGAACTATCAAACCTTCGGCTCCCAATCAGGGGCATATTCCCGGCTCCACAAGCCCATCGCTTCCTGGCTGTCTTTGATGTGTCCGTTGGCAGGGTCGCATATGAGCGTATGTCCTGTTTCCTGGGCAATGTTGCCTAAGTGGCAGAGCAGTACGCTTTTATGCCCTTCATCAATAGGCGAGTGCAGCGTAGCGCCTTCGCGGATGCCATCCAGGAAATTCTGGATGTGCAGGGCTGTCATGCTGTCTCCTCCTACCGTATCCATGGTGGCAGCCTCTTGAGAAGCTTTCACTTCTTTGACCAGTTTGTTGTCTTTATCATAGAGTTCGTAACCGTTACGGTCCAGGATGATGGTACCTTCCGTGCCATAGATCGCAGAGCCGCGACCGCGGCCTTCTACCGGGCGTCCGTTGCAGCTTCTGCCTTCCCAGGTGATGGTCTTTTCGCCGTCGAAGTCGAAGCTGGCTATCTGGGTGTCGTAAAACTGCCAGTCATCGTCGTAGTGGTAGCGCCCGCCCTGGGAGCTGGCCCGCACGGGGTAGTCTACGCCCAGCGCCCAGCGGCATACGTCTATCTCGTGGGTGCCGTTGTTGCAGATCTCACCGGTGCCCCAGTTCTTGAACCAGTGCCAGTTGTAGTGGATCAGGTTGTCCTGGTAAGGTTGGCGCGGGGCAGGTCCCTGCCACATCTCGTAATCCAGCCACGCGGGCACCTCCGCCGGTTTGCCCTCTCCGATGGAGCCGCGGGTGTTGGCATACCAGGCTTTGGCAAAGTAAGGCCTGCCGATGATGCCTTCCTGAATTTCTTTAACTGCCTGGATGGACTCTACGGCAGAGCGTTGCTGGTTGCCCATTTGCAGGACTTTGCCGTATTTTTTCTGGGCGGCGATCAGCATCTCCCCTTCCTGGGGTGTCACGCCGCAGGGCTTTTCTACATAGACGTGCTTACCGGCGTCCATAGCCATAATAGAAGCGGGCGTATGCCAGTGGTCGGGAGCGGCAACAAACATGGCATCAATATTTTTATCGTCTAAGGCTTTGCGAAAGTCTTTGAGACCTTTGGGCTTTTTCTTTTGCTTTTGGTGTGCCATCACACCTTCTATGCCTTTGGTGATGGCATTGTCATCCACGTCGCAGATATAGGCGATCTCTACATCGGACAGGCGGCATAGCTCGTTGATATGCGCCATGCCCCGGCCGTTGGTACCCATCACGGCGACGACCATCTTTTTGTGGGGAGCGCTTCCAAAAACCGGTATGCTGCTGCCCAACAGGCTCAGTCCTACGCCTGTGGTTCCTGCTGACTTTAAAAAATCTCTTCTGTTAAAATTGCTTTTCATGGTTGTGATATTTTATAAGATTGTTGGATTGTCATTTTGAGCTTAAAAGTTAATAAAAATAAATGGAAACTCCATGAAGCGGGAAGTTTGAAGACGGAAGACGGAAGTTTAAAGTGAAACAACAAACTTCTGTCGTCCAACTTCGGTCTTCCCACTTCTAACGCTTGTCAATCTCATAGCTTTCTCTACTTTTGCAAATCGTTACAATACCCATAAGCACATGATCATTTTTACCTTACCTATTATTGCAGCACTGACGGGCTGGATCACCAATTATATTGCTATTAAAATGCTTTTTCATCCGCGTAAAAAAGTGAAAGTGCTGTTTTTTGAGTTGCAGGGCATTTTTCCGAAAAGGCAAAAAGCGCTGGCAGAACGGCTGGGAAAGATCGTCGCCGAAGAGTTGTTTTCTGTAGAAGAAGTAAAGAAATCTTTGCAAGACCCGGAAGGGTTTCAGGAAGTCAACCAGATCATCGATGAAAGAATAGAGCACTTCCTGGACCAGAAACTGATAGAAAGTATGCCCATGCTGGCGATGTTTATGAATGATGAACTCAAAGCCACGATCAAAGACACGCTGCGCACCGAAGTACAGATGATGCTACCTGAGTTGATCGACCATTTTGCGCAGAAAATTGAACGGGAGGTAGACGTAGAAAAAACCGTCTACAGCAAGGTAGCTGCTTTTTCGTCTGACAAACTGGAGTCTATCCTCTATGCCATCATGAGCAAGGAATTTCGTTTTATAGAAATCCTAGGCGGGATTCTGGGTTTTATCATCGGACTGATCCAGATCGCGCTGCTACAATTGCAGTGAAGTGGGAAGACGGAAGTCCGAAGCTGGAAGATAACATTTCATGGCTTCCTGCCATTCAGTCTATTTTTATTACTTCGCCTTCCGGGAGCTTTGCCAGGTAACCTTGTGTTTGCCTGTAGCCTGCACCTTTTAGCAAGGTAACGCTTTTTAATAGTTCGTTTTTCTTTTTCTCCTCCATATCAAAATTTACGACGGTCACTGTATCGCCCCGGATCATCAGCCGGTCAGGTACTACAAACTTCCCGTTTCCTAAAAACAGGGTAGGTTTGATCTGTATTTGATCAAAAGTACTGGTATACCAGGCGCTGATCTCCGGTAAGTCCAGCAAACGGCTGATCGCTTCGGCTATCGCTGGTTTTTCTGCGGCATGGATGCCCCGCTCAAAATATACAGCGTCCAGCACCTGCGGCAGACCGGCAGCGTTTTTCATCCTGATGAGTACATCACGGTACAGCACTGCCCGGTTTACTTCCATCCTGCCGCTTTGGGAGTTGCGCACAAAAAAGTTGTGTGATCGGGGTTGCACCATCAGGCGGTTGCGCCACCGCACCGACGGATACGATTGCAATACCACACGTTGGCTTTCCTCGCCGGCTTTTTCCTGCCCTGCCGGTTCATAGCCCAGGGTAAAGCGGAAAGCAGTTTCGTCCCAGTAGGCCGACAGATGAATAGCATCTTTAGCAGGAGTTTCCTGCTCAGTCAGCCCCCGGTACAAGGCGTTGGCAATACTGTTGAGCGGACAGCCCGACTGTGTGATCTTGGGAGCGGCAAAGGCATACAAACATTCTCTGGCGCGGGTAGTGGCTACGTAGAGCAGGTTGAGGTTGTCTAAGTGGGCACGCAGCATTTCCTGGTAATAGTCGGGGCTAAAAACGGTGCGGATGAGTTCTTTAGAATACTTTAAAGGCATCAGTCCCATTTCCTGAAAGGGTTTTTGATCGGTATACGTCCACAAGATGTTCTGCTGCCAGGGGTGATGATCCAGGGACCAGTCGCAAAAGGGAAGGATGACGACCTTAAATTCAAGTCCTTTGGCTTTGTGAATGGTCAGGATACGCATGGCATCTACCTGCTCGGAGATTTGCACAGACGTCTGCCGCCCTTTTTCGTCCCACCAGGCCAGGAAAGAGTGCAGGTCACCTTTTTCTGATTTGGTATACTCCAGCGCTGCATCCTGAAAAGCCTGCAAATAGGCCAGTTCGGTAGATTGGTGTATCTCAAAAATACGGATCAGGTTTTCTATCAGTTCGTAGAGCGGCAGCTTGTTCAGGTAAGGACGAAAGTGGCGGAAGGCTTCCGGCAGGCTGTCATAAAACAAATCCAGATCGTCTTTGGCGGTCTTCCCGGCAGTCAGGAACAGATCATGCAGTTGGTCAGAGGACACCTCCTGACCTTTCAGGTGTCGGTATTTGTAGAGGATATTGCCTTTGGCCAGCACATGAAAAGGATTGTCTAAAAACCGCAGCAGGTCGATGAGCAGCCCTACGCTCAGAGAAGCTTCCAGAAATAGCGACTCCGGCGAGATCACTTCATAGGCATAGCCGGGCTTGGTTTTTCCTGCTACTTTGTAGTCCATAAAAGTGTCAGCCACCGCCTTGCCGTCTCTTTTATCGCGCACCAGGAAGGCAATGTCGCGCAAGGCATACCCCTGGTCTTGCAGGTTTTCTATGAGCTGCGGTAACGCTTGCTGCACTTTTTCCTTCCAGGGTATCTCCTGCCCTTCGGCGTCTTGCAGCTCTTCTTTGCGGAGCAACTGTATCTCCACCAGTCCCTGCCACAGTTCGTTGGTATCGTAGGCTTCGGGCAACTGCTGAAAAGCGTCTTCATACGCATGGGTAATGATCTGCGCACGTGCGCTCAGGTCCTGTCGCAGGGCATCGTCGGGTATGTCTTCCAGCCGCTGCTGCATCTCTTCCCGGAGCAGGCGCGGCAGCACCTGGAAGACGCGGTTGTTGAAGTCTACTATGTTTTTTTTGCTGCGGTAGTTTTTGTCCAGGTTCTTTACCTGCGTACGCCAGGGCGCCATGTCCTGCTGTATCTTGTCTAACAGCAACTGCCAGTCGCCGCCCCGCCAGCGGTAGATGGCTTGCTTCACATCGCCTACCACCAGGTTGTAGTTGCCGGCGTCCAGGCTGTTCTCTATCAGGGGACGAAAGTTATTCCACTGCAAGCCGGAAGTATCCTGAAACTCATCGATGAGAAAATGCTGATAATAAGTGCCTATTTTTTCATAAATAAAAGGCGTTTCGTCCTTACCGATAATGTCTTTCAGAAAGATGGAAGCATCGGAGATCAGCATCACATCATTTTTTCTTTTGTAATCGGTCAGCTTGCTGTCAATATCTTTGAGAATAGCATACGTATAAATAAAGCGCAGCAACTGCATGGCGCCATAATATTGCGGACTTTGCAGATCGTAATACCCGATAGCCTGTTGTAACGTCTGCTGCAACCCCTGCCCTACCGCCGCCAGGATGTCAGCCCGCCGGGCAGCCGATTTGGCTGTCCAGGCTTCGGGATTGTCCGCGGCTGCCCTGGCTCTGGCTTTCGGGTCAAAATCCTGGGTGGCGGCCAGCCGGAAGAAGTACCCGGCTACGCCCGAAGCTTTATAAGCAAAATCGTCTACCTCCAGTCCGCTGGCTTTGATTTGCTGCAAGCCCTGGATGCCCCAGGTCTCCATCTGCTGCTCAAAGGTAGCCTGTATGACTTTTAGCTGCCGCAACACCTCCCAGGTATCTACCGTGGAGAGTTTAAGACTGCGGAAGGCTTCTTCCTGCACTTTGTAATTTTCTTTTAGCAGTTCGGCACCCAGATTTTTAATGTCTTTGCGAAAATCCCAGTTTTTGCCTTCTTCTACCCTTTCTTCGGCAAAGCGGGTCAGCCATTCCGTCAGGGCGCCGGTATCCTGTGTGCCTAATTCTTCCAGCAAAGTATCTACGACTTTGTTGAGCACTTTATCCTGGTCCAGTTCCAGGGAGAAGCCTGCCTGCAAGCCGGTCTCCCGGGCAAAGGCGCGGATCACTTTCTGAAAGAAGGCGTCGATGGTCATCACGGAGAAGTATGCGTAGCCGTGCAGGATGTGGGTCAGCAGCGTCCGGGCATGTTGGGTAAGCGCTGTGTCCGTATAGCCGGTGCTTTCGAGCAGCGCCTCGCGTACTGCGCCGGTTTCTCCCTGAGAAAGGCTGTAGAGGAAGGCGATGATCCGGGATTTCATTTCCTTGGTCGCCTTATTGGTAAAGGTGACTGCCAGGATCGTCCGGTAAGAAGCCTGCGGACGCAGCGCCAGCTTCAGATATTCCAGCGCCAGGGTAAAAGTTTTGCCCGACCCTGCTGACGAACGATATATGACGAATGGTTTTTCCAAAAGGTGTTTAGGTGTTTAGGTGTTTAGGTGTTTAGGTGTTTAGGTGTTTAGGTGTTTAG
>JBBSNI010000180.1:0-10480 GCA_038232695.1 Cytophagales bacterium | reverse complement strand
CATTCTGAGGGGCTTGCAAAAGGTGGCTACCTATCAGCAGATGCAACAGCAATTAGACCAAGAACACATCACCGAAGAACAACTTAACCAAGCGGCCAATATCTTTAGAATCAATAGTGACTAAATCTGTAGAGTTTTCAGAAATCAAACACTTATTTTTATCTTGTTACTAAGCAAATCGCGGCCGGGCGTTCGCGCGTCCGGTATTCCAATGAAGCGCCCTTTTTTGTTGACCCCTATGGCGCTCCGGCTATTTCACCTCCGTGGGGAACCCTCAACGCCATCGACCTGCACCAAGGGGAGACTCTGTGGAAAGTCCCGCTGGGCGAATACCCCGAGCTGGCGGCTAAAGGCATTCGCCATACGGGTGCGAAAAGCTTTGGTGGGCCGGTCGCCACTGCCGGAGATGTGGTATTTATCGCAGCCACGCCCGATGAGAAGATCCGGGCGTTTAGTGCGCATTCGGGCGATGTTTTATGGGAATATCAATTGCCTGCGGGTGGCTATGCCACACCCAGCATTTATACATTAGACGGTAAGCAGTATGTGGTGATAGCCGCCGGCGGCGGAGGAAAGAATGGCACAAAGTATGGCGACTCAATCATGGCATTTGCGCTACCCAATTCGGAAAGTCCGGAGAACGAAGTGGATACGGATTGGATCGATCTCTTCGATGGATCAACCTTAAACGGCTGGGTTCATCTCAACGGCTCCCATACCTATACCGTGGAAGATAGTGCCATTGTAGGAAGAACCGTAGAAGGCAGCCCCAACTCTTTTCTCAGTACCTTGCAAACCTTTGATGACTTTGAGTTGGAGCTCGAAGTAATGATTGATAGTATCACCAACTCAGGCATCCAAATCAGGACGAAAGTCAAGCCTGTAACAGTTGGCGAAGGACATGACCAAAGAGCAGGCAGAGTCTACGGGCCGCAGGTGGAAATGCAGAGAAACCAAGGTCTGGGCACGCCAACGACCGGTCTCATCTACGGAGAAGCCCTGGGGACGGGTTGGCTGTCTTCGAAGGACAAAATACAAAAGGGTCATCACTATCTCATCGATGGCGGCTGGAACAACCTACGTATCGTGGCACAAGGTCCCCGCATTCAAACGTGGGTGAATGGTCGCCAGGTTGAGGATCTTGTCAACGAAGAGGTCTATAAGACGAATCCAGGCGGGTTTATTGGTTTGCAAATGCACGGCATAGCCGGTGGCGGCCCCTTCGTGATGAAGTGGCGGAATATCCGGATCCGGCCCATTCGGAAAAAAGAGTAACTTGTCCATATTTTTAAAAAAGAAAAACCATACTCCATCTGATCTGATATGAAAAACAATCATCTTATTTACCTGCTTTTTACAAGTTTTGTTTTTATGTTTCCGAGCGATGAACTCTACGCCCAGGGATGCTTCCCTCAGGATAAATTACCATCCCATATTACCTCCCTCACCGATTTTGGTCAGCGGGCAGAGTGGTCGCTGGATGGTAAACAGATATATTTCCTGGACAAAGCAGGTGGCGAAGTCTGGATGGTGGATATAAAAACCAAAAAAACCAGGCAAATCACCCAAGCGGAAGACCGCCCGCCAGGACATGGGTATTACCGGGTCGTTAGTTTAGCCAATGGCGACTTGTTGCTGGGTTGTGGAGCCGAAAGGCATGAATTGTATTTTCAGGTTTTGGATAAAAACTTGAAACATCCTCCTAAAACGATGGAAGGCGAGTCACTGGATGAAGGCCCGGCCGTTTCCAGGAAAAGTATGAAAATTGCCTGGACGCTCCCCGGACAACAGCAGATTTATGCGGGAGAAATTGCTTATTCCGATGGACAACCAAAAATCATCCACAAAAAATTAGTGGTAGACAATAAAAATGTGGTGACGGTTGACGGTCAGAAGTATGAAGATATCCTTGAATCTCAAAACTGGAGACCCAAAAAAGAAGAAGAGTTGATCTTTGCCCAATACAGGCGGGGTGATGGATTTAGCAGTGAAGTTTTAGGCATTAACCTTAAGACCGGCAACATTGTCAATTACTCAAAATCACCGGATACCTATGAAGAACCGGAAGGAATATTCCCGGATGGAGTCTATACCCTGATGGAATCCGACAAGCACCGGCCAACCAAAGGCACCAGTACCATCGAAGTGTATAAACTAAAGCTCGACGGGACAGGCAAGCATTATGAGAGACTCACTTTCTTTTCCGACATAAAAGGATTTCGGGCCAGCAACCCCGTAGTAAGCGATGATGGAAAGCTTATGGCCTTCCAGGCCTCGGAAGCCAACTCGGAGGCAGGGGCAGGTTGCGGTCTGTATTTATTTGATCTTAAAAAGTTTGAGAAGACAAAGCGGGTGAATAAAGACAAATAAACAGGCACTATGCAGAAACCACTTTTTTTTATCGTTCTTATCGCACTGGCGCAAATCACCTTTGCGCAAAGCGTTCATGTACAATATGATACCCAGGCAGCTTATGCGGCTCAAAGATTGGAAGCCTCTCTCCTCGATCAAGGTTATACGCTTACAGCAGGACAGGCTGATCATAGGATAAGCTTTGCTTTGGACACCAATAAACTAAGCAGCGGGGCCTACACGATCCAGCCGGAGGCAAATAAAATCATGGTGACGGGTGGAGATGTAAGCGGACTGATCTATGGTAGTCTTGCTCTGGCTGAAGACCTACGCCATGGCATTCCGCTGCCAAACATCAAAGCCAGCACGGAAAGTCCAGTCTTACCTTTCAGAGCGGTGAAGTTTAACCTGCCCTGGTCGCCCTACCGCAAAAGTAAAGCTACTTTTATCCACACCCAGACCTGCCGCGATCTTGCCTTTTGGGAACGGTTTCTGGATATGATGGCCGAAAACCGGCTGAATGTACTTTCCCTGTGGAACAATCATCCCTTTCCTTATATGATCAAGGCTACGAACTTTCCTGAAGCGACTCCTTTCAACGACCAGGAAATGGAGGAATGGCGCACCTTCTGGAAAGCCCTGTTTGGCATGGCTAAACAGCGCGGTATCCAAACCTTTATTGTCAACTGGAACATCGTGGTTTCTCCTGAATTTGCCAAAGCCTACGGTGCCCAAGAGTATAACGATCTGTCAGCGCAGGTAAAACAGTATACCCGCGAATCGGTCACCCAACTGATCAACGAATATAAAGACCTGACGGGCCTGGGCGTCACCCTGGCCGACTGGATGGGAAATTTCGGCAAAGAAGAAATGACCCCGCAGAAGCGGGAAGACTGGATTGAAGAGACTTTCGTAGCGGGTATGAAGGCAGCCGATCGCCCGGTGCAGTTTATCCACCGTTCGGTGCTGGCTGGCGACCCGCTGGCGATGCGGCGGGTCATTGACCGCGCCGGTCTTGCTCAGCCAGCCCTGGTGGAGATCAAATTCAACTGGTCGCACGGTCATTCTACGCCTACGTTGGCCATCACACACGACTACCATTCCGGTAAGCTGGACGAACGTTTCTGGAAACCCAAACCGGACAATTACAACATACAGTGGATGATCCGAAACGAAGACTTTTTTATCTTACGCTGGGGGCAGCCGGACTTTATCCGTCAGCATATCGCTATTAACAACAAAGACTATGTCAATGGATACTTTATAGGATCGGAAGGCTATATACCGGCACTGGATTATTCTCAAAAGGTGTCGCCAGTCAAGACCTGGCAATATGCGTTTGAGAAACAGTGGCTTTTTTATAAAGTATGGGGCAGGTTGTTATATGCACCGGACACGCCTGATTCGGTGTTTGCTTCGGCCTTTGATGAGCGGTACGGCAAAGGAATAGGAGTGCCCTTGCTCAGGGCTTATTCACTGGCCAGCAATATGCCGCTGCGACTGGCCTCTTTTCACCGCTCTACCTGGGATTATACCCTGTATTCGGAAGGTTTTATAGAGGCAGAACCCTCTTCACCCAACGGGGTATTTGACCGATCTTCCCCTTTTATTTCTATCGATGAATTTATTGACCACGAAACGCTGGAGCCCCGGATGCTTTCCATTCCCGACTATGTAAAGCGGGTAGGGGAGAAGAAGCCAATTTCCCCGGAGATGATCACCCCTTTAGCCCTGGCTGACTCCTCTGAACAGGACAGCAGAAAGGCGCTGGCACTGGTGGCTTCCTTACGTCCACACGTAGATGCTTTTTCCGGCGCTTTGGTATCCGAACTGGATGATGTGGCTACCTGGAGCTATCTGGGGCTTTATCTGGCCGATAAGTTAAGAGCCGGGGTAGCCCTACAAAGCTACCGGAAAGCCGGGGATAGGAGTGAAAAACAAAAAGCCATTAGGTTATTAGAACAATGCCTAAAGCATTGGGATCAGGTGATTGCTTTTACCCAGGACCGGTACCTGCCCACGCCGCATGTAAGCACCCAAAATTATGGAGAAGAATATCAGGTATTTTCCTGGGCGCTGCTTCGTCCCCAGGTAGTGCGGGATATACAATTGGCCAGGGAAGCTGTTTTTAAACCATAAATCTGTAGAGTTTTCAGTTTCTATGTAAAAAGAACTTTTGTATGTTTGACAGGCGTAAGCGTCATCAAGCTGTTAACTACATTTTTATGTCCATCAAACTAATAGTACTCACAACCTGTCTTATAGCCCTCTGTTCCTGTTCAGAGATAGCATCTGAAGATACCGGTATTGCTGTTAGCCAGCTACCTTATGCTACCATCAGTCTGGACGATTTGAAAGGCTTCCGTGATCCTGACCAAAAAAGCTGGCAAATAGCTGGGGAGGTCTATGCTAACAGAAATAAAGAACATCATCTGGAAACTTCCGGCGGCACCGGCATTCTGGTCAACCAACCGGAAGAAGACAATAAAAAAAATCTCTTTACTTCTTTTGATCATGGCGACATCGATCTGGAACTGGACTTCTTGATGCCTAAAGGGTCTAACTCCGGTGTTTATTTGCAGGGAAGATATGAAGTACAATTGCTCGATAGCTGGCTGAAAGACAGTGTTGCCTACGGAGATTGCGGAGGTATCTACCAAAGATGGAGCGATGATCAGGGGTTTGAAGGCAAGGCACCCTTGCTGAATGCCTGCAAAGCCCCAGGCTTATGGCAACATCTCTCCATCCGGTTCAAAGCGCCTCAGTTTGACGAATCCGGCAAGAAAATACGCAGTGCCCGCTTTGATCAAGTGGTGCTCAACGCAGAAGTGATCCAGCAGGATGTGGAAGTAAGCGGACCCACCCGGTCTGCGGCCTTTGAAGATGAAAAGCCCAAAGGTCCGCTGATGTTGCAGGGAGATCATGGCCCGGTAGCCTTCCGCCATATCCGGTACAAGCTGTATGGAGATGACCTGATCGAAGCCAAAAATGTGGAATACCAGGTGTTTAAAGGCGTCTTTACCAATATTGATACGCTGCAAACACTAACACCTGCCACCACACATACTACCGATAGTATTTCTTACCGGGTCACGGATGAGAGTGACCGTTATACTTTGGTTTTTAACGGAACGCTGGAAATCCCCCAAGATGGAAATTATCTGTTCAAAGTACAGGCGGGAGGTCCCAGTTGGTTTCGGCTGGACAACGACGTGTTGGCTGATAATGATGCGGCAGAAAATTTCGAACATGCCGGATATGGAACAAAAAATTTAAAAAAGGGAACCTATCCTTTTGCCTTGATCTATGTTAACAGTGTGCCCTGGAGAAAAGCTTTGGCTTTATCGTACGAAGGGCCGGAAATTCCGCTAACACCCCTGACTACGGCTGCCTCAGCGCCTCAGGACAGAAACGAAGAATCCGTCCTGATTAAAGTAGCCCGTAAGCCTGTGCTGCAAAGAGGCTTTATCCATCATGGCGATAACAAACTGACCCACACAGTAGCCATAGGGATGCCGGAACACATCAACTATGCGTATGATTTGAAAAACAATGGCATGGTCAATGCCTGGCGGGGTCATTTTTTGGATGCCACTGAAATGTGGGTAGATAGAGGAGAGAAGCAACTGGAAGTACCCTTAGGTGCGGTGCTGACATTGCCAGACCTTCCTGCTGTGGCTGCCCTGCGGCAAAAAAACGATCCGTGGCCGGATTCGGTAAGCCTGGAAAGTAAAGAGATTACTAACAAAGGGCATAAACTACGCAAGAATGGGCTACCCGTCTTTTTTTATACTTTAAACCAGGTAAGCGTTGAAGATTATCTTTATCCTGCCAGCGGCAACCAAGGGCTTTCCCGTGAGATCAGCTTTCACTTTGAGCAACCTGATAGCCCCTTGTATTGCCTGCTGGCCAGTGGCAGCCTCATAGAAAAGCTGCCCGATGGCAGCTATGCGATTGATGATCTGCGGTATTATATAGAGGCTATAGAAAGTGGAAAAGAACAACCCATCGTCCGGGAGCAGGCAGGGAAATACGAATTGCTCGTTCCGGTAGTCCCACAGAACCAACAAGCACTTGTCAAATATTCTATCATCTGGTAACGATTATAAGCCATGAAAATAAAAAAGCACCTACTCCTCCTCATGATCTTAGGCAGCTTGCTGCCTTTGGCGCTACAGGCGCAACAGCAGCCAGACATGACGGCTGCCGAAGATAAATACTATCATCTGCGTGATGTACCCATTCCGGATAGCATTATACTGGAAGTAGGCGGACTGGCTTTCACCGATGATGACCGCCTGGGCGTCTGTACCCGCCGGGGCGAGGTCTGGGTGATAGACCGGCCTTACTCACCGCGCCCCACCTATCGCCTGTTTGCCTCCGAGTTGCATGAACCTTTGGGACTGGCTTATCACCAGGGCTCGTTTTATGCTTCTCAGCGCTCGGAACTCACCAAGATGACAGACACCGATGAGGATGGCAAAGCCGACCTGTTCCGCACCATCTATTCCTGGCCCTTGTCGGGCAACTACCATGAATACTCTTATGGGCCGCTGTTTCTGCCTAACGGAGACATGCTGGTCACCCTGAACCTGGGCTGGATCGGTTATGGGGCCAGCCTGGCCAAGTGGAGGGGCTGGATGCTTAAGATCACCGAAGACGGAGCGATGGAACCCATCGCTACCGGATTACGCTCCCCGGCGGGCCTGGGCTTCAATGCCGAAGGAGACGTGTTTTATGCTGATAACCAGGGAGATTGGATCGGCTCGGGCCGCATCACCCACCTGGAGAAAGGAGACTTTGCCGGTAATCCTGCCGGCTTGCGCTGGACCGATGAACCCAATTCCCCGCTGCGCTTAAAAGCGGAGATGATCCCTGACTCCGTAGGGTTGATGTATGACTTTGCCCAGGAGATCAGCCCTGTGAAACCCCCTACGGTCTGGTTTCCCCATACCATCATGGGTATTTCCACTTCCGGGCTGGTCACCATCCCACAGGGCGCCTTCGGACCCTTTGCCGGTCAGATGCTGGTAGGAGACCAGGGACATAGCAAAGTGATGCGGGTATTTTTAGAAAAAGTCAACGGAGAATTCCAGGGCGCTTGTTTCCCTTTCCGGGAAGGCTTTGCCTCCGGGGTACTGCGCCTGGCCTGGGGTTCTGACGGCTCCTTGTTTGTAGGACAAACCAACCGGGGCTGGGCTTCCACCGGAGAAGCCCCTTTTGCTTTGCAACGCCTGCAGTGGCAAGGCAAAATGCCTTTTGAGATGCGAGCGATCCGGGCTACAAGCAATGGTTTTGAAATAGAATTTACCCAGGCCGTAGACAAGCAGGCAGCCGCTGACCCGACGGCTTACCAGCTTACCGGTTTTACCTACATCTACCACCGGACCTATGGCAGCCCTATCATTAACCAGCAGCCTTGTCCGGTGAGCAAGGCTGAAGTGTCTGCCGATGGGAAAAAGGTGCAGCTGTATGTGCAGGGACTGCGATTGGGCTATATCCATGAGGTGAAAGCGGGCGGGGTACGCAGCAGCAACGGAAATCCTCTGCTCCATGAGGTAGCTTACTATACGCTGAACCACCTGCCGGAAGCCGGACAGCAGGCGCATGAAGAGATGATGGCAGCGAACATCTCTGCCAAGCAGGCAGAGAGGGCCTGTGGAAGAGATGCTGCTAAAAATGTCACAGAACAGCCTGCCGGTTGGAGCGGTGGAGCCGACATAGTCATCAACATTGGCACCAAGCCTGGTCTAAAATATGATTTGGAGGCGTTTGAAGTAGTGGAAGGCAGTAAAGTGAAGCTGGTCTTTAACAACACGGACGACATGCTGCACAACCTGGTGATCACAACGCCTAACAGTGCCGACAAAGTAGGTAAAACCGCGATGAACATGGGCTTGGATGGACCCCAACTGGGATATATTCCCGACTCGGAGGACGTGTTGTTCAACACCTGCCTGTTGCAGCCGGAAACTTCCCAGAGTATCTTTTTTACAGCGCCCAAAGCCGGAGAGTACCCCTATGTCTGTACTTTTCCCGGACATTACCTCAACATGAGAGGTATGATGAAAGTCAAAATACGAAGCACTGCTGCTCAGTAAGCGTTTCTTTAAAAGTATACGATCATGAAAAAAGCATTACCTGTTTACTACTACCGTCGCTTTATCAAATGCTCAGCATTTAGTTTCCTGTTTTTTCTTCTGCTCACCCAGGGGTACGCCGCCCTAGAAGAACCCGAATTCTCTATCATCACCGACAAAACGCCAGCGGTTTCCGTTGCGCATGGACTGACCAAACTAACGGAGGTATTGCAGGCGAAAAATATCTCCTTCGAGAAGGTAGAATCCATGCAGGAAGCCCGGGGGAAATCAATCATTGTCGCAGGTCTGGCCTCGGGCCAGGGGGCGGCTGCGCAACTGTTGAAAGCTGGAAACCACAGGGTTCCCGAAGTACCGGAGGCATTGACCATCTTGAAGACAAACTGGCAGAACAAGCCGGTATGGGTGATCAGTGGTTTTGATGAGCGGGGGCTGATGTATGCCTTGTTAGACGTGGCTGACCGTATGAGTTGGAGTACAGCGGGGAAGTCTCTGATGAGCGAAGTCAAAGAAATCACAGAGCAACCCGATGTCAGCGAAAGAGCCATCTCTGTCTTTACGATGAACCGTGCCTATTGGGAAAGCAGGTTTTACGATGAAGCCTACTGGGCACGATACCTGGATATGCTGGCCAAAAACCGCTTTAATTCTCTGGTGGTCATTTTTGGCTATGAGAATGGTGGCTTCCTGGCGCCTGCCTATCCTTACTTTTTTGATGTAGCAGATTTCCCCGACGTTCGGATGGTGGGTATTACCCCGGAAGAACAGCAGCGTAACCTGAAAGCACTCAACCGTTTGATCCGGATGGCACACGACAGAGGCATTAAATTCACGGCGGGTATCTGGGACCACATTTACCGGGGTGGTGTGCAGGGGGGCGGCATCCCCGGCACCAAAGAAGCGCCTGGTGAACCCATCCCTGGCCTGGTATGGGGCGTGACTGCCGAAAACCTGACCGGGTATACCCAGGCGGCCCTGGCTACGTTCGTCAGGCTGGTACCGGACCTGGATGGCATACAATTCCGGATGCACAACGAATCCGGACTGAAAAAGGGCGAACAGCTAAGTTTTTGGACAGATGTTTTCCGCATGATGAAAGAGACGGCTCCCGGTCTGCACATAGACCTGCGCGCCAAAGAGTTGCCGGAACCGGTCATTCAAAGCGCTTTGGAGGTAGGCGTGAATTTCAGGATTACGACCAAGTACTGGATGGAACAGATGGGTATGCCGTACCATCCTACCCGGACCAATCCTGAAAAGAGTCCTATTCGCCACAGTTATGCTTATTTGCTGCGTTATCCGCAACCATATAAAATACACTGGCGGCTTTGGAACGGTGGCACCACGCGCATACTCTTATGGGGAAGCCCGGAATATGTACGCCGCTTTGCCGAAAGCACCCACCTCTACGATGGCGATGGGTATGAGGTGAATGAACCTTTGGCGACTAAAATGGAAGCCCAGCCCCACGATGCCGAACCCTTTGATGTATTGAAGGCAAAGTATCGTTACTACGATTACGAGTTTGAGCGGTACTGGCATTTCTTCCAGGTGTTTGGACGGATAGGCTATAATCCTGAAACGCCTCCTGAGATATGGCGTAAAGAATTTGAACAGCGTTTTGGCAAAAAAGCCGGCCCCATTCTCGAGTCAGCCCTCCATAAAGCCAGTTGGATTCTGCCGCGCATTATTACCTCCGTATATCCTTACCGCAGCTTTCCCATGACACGGGGCTGGGCCGAAAAACAACGCTTAGGCGATCTTCCCGCTTATGCCAACAATGAAGGAAGCGACCTCATGCAATTTGCCAATTTCGATGAAGAAGCCCAGTTATTATTAAATGGCGGAGCAACGGCCAAGGTGCTGCCTTCTACCAACAGCCGTTGGTTTGCGCAGACTTCAGCGGATGTCAATGCACTCATTGCCCAGGCGGAAAAAGCCATTGGCAGTCAGCGAAGCAAAGAATTTATTTCTACCATTGCAGACCTGAAGATACTGTCTAACCTGGCCCTTTATCATGCACGCAGAAT
>JBBSNI010000179.1:0-10499 GCA_038232695.1 Cytophagales bacterium | reverse complement strand
CAGAGTAGGGCAGGGGCGCTAAGGAAATCGGCTTCCATACATACAGTAAAAGTATAAGGATAACGGCAGTGCCGTAAATGAGCGGCGGAAAGGCAATGACGCCAGGTTTGTCTTTCGTCTTTTGCTCTGAAGATTCCATAAACGTACGTGGTTAACAGATGAAGTTTGTATTCTTCGTGCCGTACTTAGCGCCCTTTGCAGCCGCCGGGGCGGTGGTTCAGCAATATTTCCGCTTTAGAGTTAACTCTGCGGGTGGATACTTTTAATAAACGCCCCGCAAGCCTCCGCCGGGTCTTCCTGTTTCATAAAATGCTCTCCCATCAAAAAGCCCTGGTAGCCGTGTTGCATGAGCCGGGTGATCGCCTCCGGGGCGCTGATGCCGCTTTCTGAGATCTTGACCATGCTTTCGGGCATCAGGGCAGCCAGGCGGGCAGAAGTCTCCAGGTCTACATCAAAAGTTTTCAGATTGCGGTTGTTGACGCCCACCACCTGGATGTGCGGGGCAATCTGGTCATCCAGCACCGTTCTTTCCAACTCTTCGGCGTTGTGTACTTCCAGCAATACCTCCAGCCCCAGCGAATGGGCGTAAGAAGCCAGCGTTTCTATCTCCTGATAAGACAGAATGGCCGCGATGAGCAGAATAGCATCGGCGCCCAGGGCTTTGGCTTCTGTGATCTGGTAAGTGTCTATGGTAAAATCCTTGCGCAGGATGGGGCAGTTGTTGTGCTGGCGGGCAACCCTGAGATGATCGTCGCTGCCGCCGAAGAAGTCAGTGTCGGTCAGCACGGAGAGCGCCGCCGCGCCGGCCTGTACATAGCCTATGGTGATCTGCTTCACGTCGGCACCGGCATGGATGATGCCTTTGGAAGGAGATTTTGTTTTGAACTCAGCAATGATGCCAGGCGAGCGCAAGAGCAAGGCTTGCGAGAGCGAATAGGGCTTTCTGTCGAAGCAGGCTGCCTTTTCCAGTTCCTGCTCCGGCGTACGGGCTTTTCTCTCTGTGATTTCTTCCTTTTTTCTGGCTACAATTTTATCTAATATATTCATGGACCAGATTTAAAATGATTCAAACCAGTTACTGAACCTTTGGCTGCCAGCAAACCGTTCTGCTAACAGTGTGCAAGATAGCCAAAAACCGCTACCTTTGTTCACCCATTTGATATATCTGTCTGTATCATGCCATACCTGAATCTTAACAACTAATACCCAAAAAGATGAGCCATCATATCCACGTCACCTCAGAGATCGGAACCCTGCGACGCCTGCTGATCCACAGCCCCGACGCCGGTATTGGTAAGATCGTGCCCCGTATCAAAGACCAGTTGCTCTACGACGATATTGTATACCTGGAGAAAATGCAGGAAGAATACAGTGAATACCTCAAAGTACTGCTCTGCTTCCTGGACCAGGATAAGATCAAAGGAAAAGCCGCCGACCCGCACTACCGGCAGGCTGCCTACCATGATAACTTCGACTCCGGTTGTGTGCTTACCATTGAACAAACGTTGGTGCATATTCTCAAAAACATAGACGTAAAATACCTGCTCGTACCCTCGGTCTGCGCTATTGAGAAGTGCGGGCTGAAAGTGCAGAAGCGGCTGCTGGAAACTCCGGCGGAAGAACTGGCCAAGACGCTCATCACCGGCATTATGAAAGAGGCTGACGGACAGGAGACCTTTATCTTCGCGCCCATCCCTAACCTGATCTTTACACGCGACATCGGCATTACCATCCACGACCATATCCTGCTGAACAAGCCTTTTGAGGCTGCCCGCAACCGGGAGTCGCTGCTGTTCAAGTACATTGCCCACTTCGAACTGCTTGACCAGTCGACCAAAGACGATCCTGACCGGTTGGCAGACCGGGTGGTAGAGTTGCGCGAGCAGGATTTGTTTTTCTTCTCGAGCGAAGAAGAGAAAAAGCTCAAAAAAGTATCCATCGAAGGCGGCGACGTGATGATGATCAGCCCCGGACACCTGCTGGTAGGGCTGAGCGAGCGCACTTCGGCGATGGCGACGGATTATTTGATTGAAGAATTGTTTGGCAGAAACATCGTCCGCAAGGTCTCTGTCATCAAGATTCCCCAGCGCCGGGCGTATATGCATATTGATACGGTTTTTACGCAGATACGCAAAGACCTTTGGATTCTCTTCAGCCCGTTTTCCAAAAAAGAGATTACCGGGCGCATCAAAAACTTTGACTTTGCCGGGCATCTGCTGCCGACCCACACCGAGCCGGTCTATCATGTAGAAATTACCCAGTTTGTGCGTGTGCCCGACCGCAAAAATAAATACAGCGTTGCGGTGAACCGCCTGCCGTACTTAGACGATCTGTTTGAGCAAATCAGCCGCGAAGACTTTGGCGCGAGCCAGTGCGACATTATCCCCTGCGCGGGCGGCGTGTTTCCTTACAGCGAACGCGAGCAGTGGACAGATGCCTGCAACTTCCTGGCCATCCGCGAGGGCGTGGTGATCGGCTACGACCGCAACGTCAAGACAGAGGAGGAGTTCAGAAAACGCGGCTTTGCCGTCATGTGTTCTGCCGAGATCATAGAGCAGGTAGAGAGCGGCAAAGACATCAGCGAGGTCGTCACAGGCGATACGCTCATCCTGCTGCCTTCTGCCGAGCTATCCCGCGCCCGCGGCGGCACCCACTGCATGAGTATGCCCCTGCAACGCGACGATGTGCCGGTGTTGGTGTAGAGAGATTGAAGGACTGAAGAGTTGAGGGACTGAAGAACTGAAGAGTTGAAGGTTTTTAGGGGGATGCTTTTTTGCGGGCAGAGGCTACGATTTTTAGTATTTCTGTGGCCTCATTGATCAGGGGTTGAAGTTTCTCTGTCTTTACGATGTCAGCTTCGGTAAGTAGTTCTAACCAGAACAGGGTTTCATCCGCCTCTTCTACCACAATAGAAAGCTTGCTGTGTAGCTCTCTGCCGGAACGAGCGCGACAAGCCGCCCGATAGTTAGCCGCCACAGAAGTAGCCGCCCGCAGCAATTGGTTGCCTATTATTTGAGCCTCTCCCGTCTTCGGCAATGCCTGATAAAGCTTGATCACCCGCAAAGCAAACAACTTCGTCCGCTCCTTAAACCTCTCCCTTAATTCAATACTAATATTCCCCATACTATCAAAATTCTTCAAAACTCAATCCCTCAACCCCTCAACCCCTCAATCCCTCAATCCCTCAACCCGGCACCACCATCCCCAACGCTTCCAACTGCTGCATATCATCTTTAGCCACAAAGCGGGCGATGTAGAAAAAGTCCTTCATCCACAAGTCCAACGCTGCTTTCATCTTCTTTTTCTGTGCCGTAGCGCTTTGCGATTCTCCTTTTTTGGAGGCTTGGCGGATACGCAGGGTAGCGGCAGCTTCTACCATCGCCTGCACCTGCGCTAACTCCTCCTGGCTGACGCCCCGGAAGTTC
Organism: Cytophagales bacterium; assembly: GCA_038232695.1. GTDB lineage: Bacteria > Bacteroidota > Bacteroidia > Cytophagales > Cyclobacteriaceae > JAJNNC01. Next base: position 7,074 of record JBBSNI010000179.1, on the reverse strand, counting down.
ATGGCTTCCATCACACGGTGGATATTACCATAAAACGCCTGTACTTGCTGGAGCCAGCCGGCGACGGTCCTCTTGCGGACGCCTTTCAGTTGCAGCATATCCCATAAGCTACTATCCTCGCGCAGTGCCAGGCGCGCTACTTCCAGGTGATAAGCATACTTCTCGTCAATATCCTCCCGGATACGGGCAAAGTCCCGGGTAGACTTCTTCTGCCCGCCGATACCCTCAGATTTTGCCGTAGCAAATAGCTTGACCTGGTCGTGCAGGGCTTTGCCTTCCATGATCTTCTTGAGATCGTAGCCATGCTTGGCCATCTTTTTGAGCATCTCGGGCTGCCCCAGTGCCCCTTCTATGGCAATACGCGCCTTTTCCAGGCTGTTGTCAATGGTGTTTTTTCCCATGTGGATTTTTGTTTTGGTTTTTGTGTTTGTCTGTGCAAATATGGCAGCATGGCAAGGCAGCAAAAAATCACTTTCTGCCCAATGTTAACGTACGTACCTTTTATGAAAATATGCAACATGACGCTGCCCACCCGGAAGGTATGGATCAGCAGGTCTTGTCAGAAGCATAAGAGTTCCGCAAGCAACCCTTCAGCAAGCGCAACGCAGTAGATGCATAGCAATACAATGCATCTCCATACAAAACAGTGTGTTTTTCGTACAGATACGGTCTGTATCCATCGTGTCAGCACTTAAATACCCATGATTTATAGGATTATTTTTGCCGGATGGTAGTCATGGGGCTATAAAAAATCTTATTGCAGCCCATGTTAGTGGCAGTGCCCGTTGTTTTCATATATTATCGCCACCGGGGAATGCAAAACAGGCTTAGAAAAATTTATTTGCAGCGCGTGTTAATGGCATATTCCGCCTGTTTCACATAGTAGCACCTACCCCGAATACAATTTCAACTTTGATTTATCTATTTACAATGCGTATTGGTAGCAGTTGCCAGCCATTTCAGGGAGTAGCACCCCTGGAGAATCCTATTTTTAATTACAAAAAGCTATCTATAGGCTATGCTATTGATGTAAATGTCTGGTTTTATCATTATTTTGCTTTGTGAAAGGTTGTATGAATAGGGATAAGATGATATATAACTTGCAAACGTATCAATCGTTGACAAATGACTACTAATGTTTGCTGTCGAATAAAAATAATTCATGGGAAAAGACAGTAAACCAACAGTTATATATAAAAAAACAAGTGTATCTTTCCTACTGTATGGCAGATAAAGTGCACTGTGTACTTTATCCGGTTGTTATGCCACATGCAAAAGGAAAAAGGATTTTGTATCTTTGAATAAAAAATGCCTGAAATTTCCAGATTCTACGGAATCATCATTCGGATGTATTTCCAAGATCACAATCCGCCTCATTTTCATGCTGAGTACCAAGGAATGAAAGCGGAATATGATATCAGAACCTTAGACATATTGGCAGGAAGACTTCCTAAACGGGCAAATGCTCTTGTACTTGAATGGGCTTCGGAACATAAAGATGAGTTGATGAACAACTGGCAAAAAGCGGTTGTTCCTACTACATTAGATAGAATTGAACCTTTAAATTAATGTAATAATGAATGAGGTGATTGAATTAAAAGTATTGGATGATTATCGGATATGGCTCAAATTCAATGATGGAGAAGAAAAGGTCATAAATTTTCGTCCATACATAGGAAAAGGATTTACTTCAGAGTTGCTTGATTACGAGAAATTCAAGCAAGTATTTGTGGAACCAGGCGGGGGAATTGCTTGGGAAAATGGATATGATTTCTGCCCCAACTATTTGAAAGAATTAGCTGAAGAAAGAAAACGCGTGGCATAACATCGTGCAGCGGGGCTGCCCCAGCCGCCAGCCTGGCAATGATGTACTTGGTTGCTTAACGCGCCAAGAAACATAAATGTGAAACGAAACATTAAACGCAAACAAGCCCAGCAGGCAGCTACACTTATCGTTACGAACAATAAAAGAATTATTATATGGAAGAAAATACAGATGATATTAAATTTGAAGTAAATGAAGAATCACAAGATAATGAGGCATATATAACATATGATATTGCCACATATCCGTCAGATTTTACTTTATCAGGGATAGTAGGAATGTGGAAAGAAGGCGATATAAAAATTCCAAATTTCCAACGTGAATACGTCTGGACGATTAAACAAGCATCATTATTGATGGAATCCTTTCTTCTAGGGTTACCCGTACCTCCTGTCTTCTTTTATATTGATGACAAGAATAAAAATCTTGTAATAGATGGTCAGCAACGAATTTTAAGCACAGTCTTCTATTTTGAAGGATTTTTCGGTAGCGAGAACTTACAAGGTAAAAGACAAGTATTTCGTTTGCAAGGATTAAATGAAAAAAGTCCATTCTACAACAAAACTTTTGAAGACCTTGATGATTCCTCACAAAGGAAGCTAAAATCAACTGTTCTTAGGGCAATAAATATCAGACAACTTTCACCAATTGGTGAAGGAACTAGTGCGTTCCATATTTTTGAGAGATTGAACACAGGCGGAACGCCTCTAAAATCGCAAGAGATTAGAAATGTAGTGTTCAGAGGTCATTTTGTTGATATTCTGAGAGAGTTAAATCAAAATGCACATTGGCGTCAAATATTAGGAAACAATAAAATAAACAAGCACCAAGTGGATGTTGAGCTTGTGCTAAGACTTTTTGCCTTCAGAAATGGAAGTTCGGATTACGAAAAGCCTATGAAAGAATTTCTAAATAAGGCTATGAAAAGGAATCAGTCAGGCGACACAAAAGATGTAAGTGACTTTAGAGGTTATTTTCCAAAAGTTTCAGAATTCATCGTACAAAATCTTGGAGAGAAACCCTTCCATCTAAGAGGGAGGCTAAATACTTCTGCCTTAGATTCAGTATTTACAGTTACAAGACAAAATTTAAACCGCCTCCCGAGCAATTATAATGAGCGGTTTGAAAATTTAAAACAGGATAAACGTTTTCATGAATTAACAACAACAGGAACAACTGACACTGCATTTGTTAAAGAAAGATTTCAATTAGTAAAACAGCGCTTAATTGATTAAATGCCATATTCCAATCACTTTAAACTCGCAGATGATATGATCACACATCTGGATAGTGTTACTTCTCAGATAGAGGATCCATTCATCCTATCCAGATATGTTGGTTTTGTTTCAGTTGCTGCTGTAACTGTTTATGAACTTGCAGTGAAGGAAATCTTTATTGATTTTGCGAAGAAAAAAAATAAGGTATTCGGCACTTTTACCAACGCTCATTTTGACAGAATTAATGGAAGAATAAAGAACAGTGATTTGAAAAACGAATACATCAAGAAATTCGGTAAAAAATATTTAATAAGGTATCAAAAGAAACTAGATAAAGAAGAAACCGAACATCTGAGGAACTTTGGTACGAGCATCGAAAGCAGTTATGCCAATATCATTACTTGGAGAAATGAGTTTGCCCATGAGGGTAAAATCACAAGTACCGTTACCTACCAGGAAGTGGTAAGCTCTTACAAAACAGGCAAAAAACTGATTAATTGCCTCGCAGAAACTATGAATCGGTGAACCAAAACAGCAAAGGGCGTCCGCCCGGCAGTACCATGCGCAGGGTGTGCCCGTCATAGAAAGGATAGCTTGATAGAAATGATCAAGCACGAAGACTAATAGACATAGGAACTAGAATCTTTTTAGTTTCGTAAATTAGCATAGAAAATCATCAAAGCACAGGAAATGACTATAGAAACCAGAAAATATCAGTTGATAGAAGAGATCATGCGAACAACAGACGAGCAGATTTTAGGAAAATTTGAGGAGATCCTTAAAGAGTACCACCAATCTATGGGCTCTATTAAACATTTAGTCAAACCTACCCGCAGTAAGACGAATGTAGATCAGTTGGTAAAAGAACAAGGATATAAGGGAGTGGATAAGGCAAAGGTGGATCAACTGATTGAAGAAATTAACATCGAAGAGCCCATTGAAGATTTACTGAAAATGTTGTAAGATGAAGTATTTGTTAGATACCAATATCTTGATAGTCTATTTAAGAAATCAGAAGACGAAAAATTACATTGATCAAACTTACCAGCCATTTGACCTTCCCAATATTCCATTAATCTCGGTAGTCTCCAAGGGAGAAATCAAATCAATTGGACTGAAAAACAAATGGGGATTACCTCGGCTTCGATCTTTAGATACATTTCTAAATCAACTCGTCATAGTAGATATCAATGCCGAGGACATCATTGATATATATGCCGAGATAGATGCCTTTAGTCAAGGAAAATTAACCGGCAAACCATTAGGAGTAACTTCAAGGAATATGGGTAAAAATGACTTGTGGATTGCAGCAACGGCATCGGTAGCTGACGCTAAATTGATGACGATGGATGGAGATTTTGACCATCTGAATGAGGAATATTTAGAATTAATAAAGATTGAACTCATAAAATAAACGGCTTGAAATAAAAGCTATGCCGGCCAGAATGGCTTACCTCCTGCGTAAGTTAGGCACCCCACACTCCCTGGTCGTAGGTTAAGCGCAGCGCTCCTACGACCCAAAACAGCAAAGGGCGTCCGCCCGGAAGTGCCATACACAGGGCATGCCTGTCATGGAGAGGACTTACCTTGCAGAGAAACTATGCTGCTAAATGGTTAGTCGTTTGGTAAACGTGCACCAGGATAGGGGTAAGGAGAACTGAAAACTTTGTATATTATCAAAAAAAGAAGATGATTGAAAAAGATAAAATAGCAGAGATTGTTCACAAGATAGCTTCCGGCTATCATCCTGACAGCATCATTCTGTTTGGATCTTATGCTACGGGAGCCCCCCATCAAGACAGCGACTTGGATTTGTTGGTGATCAAAGATACAGATGTACCAAGACCGCAAAGAACAGCCTGTGTCAGAAAAATGCTGTACGGTGCTATGATTCCTATTGACTTAATTATCTATACCCCTCAGGAAATTGAAGCATCCAGGGATAACAAATTCAGCTTTGTGTATGAAGTATTAAATACCGGAAAGGTATTATATGAGCGAGCTAACTGATCTTATTGAGCAATGGATCATCAAAGGGGACCATGATCTAGGTACGGCAAAAGTAACCTATCTGCATATACCCGAATATCTTGACACGGTTACTTTTCATTGCCAGCAAGCGGTTGAAAAATACCTGAAAGCTTATTTCAGTTGATAGAAGAGATCATGCGAACATTATTAAAGCTTTTCGGCTTTAGTGCATATTTAAACATAGCGTGAGAAAATGAGAAAAATAGGAATCATAACAATGACGATTTTTGCCACTATTTTAAGCAGTTGCAATTCCGGCAAATCAAAGCTTAACACCGAAGTTCAAAACGTCAACCACACCGAGACTGAAACGGATACTTTGACAAAACACCTCAAACCCTTCAAAGAGGATTTGCCAACTATCGGACTGTTGATGTACAATGGCGTTCTTACAACAGAAGTTACCGCAACGGCTGATGTATTTACCAAACCGACCGAGGACGGCAAGCAACTTTTTAACGTGATCACGATAGCCGAAACTGAAAAACCAATCGTTTCCGAAGAAGGACTAAAAATCGTTCCTGATTATACGTTTGAGAACTGTCCGGAATTGGAAGTGCTTTTCGTGCCGAGCGCGTATGATATGTATGCACAGGTTCACAACGAAAAAATTGTGGAGTTTATAAAAGAGAAAAACAAAGAAACCAAATATACCGTGAGCAACTGTGCGGGAGCGCAACTGATTGGAGCATCGGGAATCGCCGGGGGAAAGAAAATCGTTACTTGGATTGGCGGAGGAGAACAACTGCAAAAGGACTATCCAAATCTCAAGGTACAAAACGATTCTTTGGTCACCTATGTGGAAGACGGCAAGTTTATTTCTTCAAACGGAAATTTGGCCAGTTACATATCTGCTCTGAATTTAGTAGAGAAAATGACCAGTCCTGCACACAGAAAGTTTGTCGAATCCTATTTATATCTCGACCGGCTTCAAGATTGGGAGAAATAAATACTGTGCACAACTTGTAGATAAACACCCTGGCGGGTTTATCCGGTTGTTATGGGCTATTAAAATGATACATATGAAATTTAATATAAGCACAAAAACTCTACGGAGGGTTACTTTTTTAAACCGATGAAAAATTTGTCTAAACGAAGTAAATACCGGCTTGTGCGACACCATTTAGTACTTGCGCTTGCTTGTGGGTCATCATTAGCCCTTCTTTATGCTATGATTCAGTCGGATGATATAAAGTTTCGCTGGAGTATGGCGACAGCTTATGTAGGGCTGGCTCTGCTTGGAGCAACACTCGTGACCGGAGCCGTGAATATCCTGCGTTCCCGTCGTAATCCCATTTCTACCGATTTGCGGCGGGACATCGGGATATGGTGCGGCGTGATTGGGTTGACGCATGTTGCTATCGGCTGGCAGGTACACATGGGTAATATGTTGCTCTACTTCTTTCGTGAAGCTGGAGAAACAAAACGCTTAGTGCTTCGCGCTGACCTGTTTGGCTTCGCCAATTACACGGGTTTGATGGCGGCTCTCATCATCATGCTGCTTCTGGCGTTGTCGAATGATATTTCTTTGCGTTCTCTCGGTAGCAGACGTTGGAAGTCCTTACAGCGTTGGAACTACGTCCTTATTGTTCTTGTCGCGCTTCATAGCGTTGCCTATCAATCTATTGAAAATCGCCAGTTACCCTATCTGATTCTTTTTGGCGTGATTGTAGGAGCCGTGCTATTGATTCAGGCATTAGGGTTTCGGAGACAAAAACGGTTGCAGCAGAAAGAAAAAATGATAGAACCCAAGAAGATAAAAAGAAATAAATAGAGGGAATAGCATAAGGGTACAGCCTTATCTGTTAGCTTAAGTTTGATAACTATGTATGAGTTGCACTACCAGGCATACGACCGGGAAGACCCGCTGAAGGCTTACCGGAAGCAGTTTTATATACCGCGCGCCAGCGACGGTACGGAAGTGGTCTATCTCTGCGGCAACTCCCTGGGCCTGCAACCCAAACAGGTAGCGGCTTACCTGGAAAAAGAACTTGATAAGTG